>JANWXA010000118.1 GCA_025055465.1 Candidatus Kapaibacterium sp. | reverse complement strand
AACCCATACACTGAGCGTGCAACGGCGCCCAACGGGCCGATCGGCGGTTCGTGCTCTACGACGCCAAGGGCTTGTACCAGGTATTCTCTATGGAAGCAACATTGAACCTATCCCGATCGCAGCTCAATTTCTTGCCCTACGGCCTTTTGTTGTAGCGCGTGAAGCGCGCATTATCCGGCTTCTCGTGGAGGGTGAAGCCCAGCCGTACGACTGCCTTCTGAAGGCCACAACCTTCGACCCTGTAACAGACGCTCTTATCCATTTTGACTTACAAGTAATTACGGCCGACCGCCCCGTGGAAGTGGAGATCCCCGTGGTGCTGGTCGGAACCCCAGTTGGAGTCGCGCAAGGTGGAATACTGGAGCACTTCGTCCACACCGTGCGCGCCGAATGCCTCCCTAAAGACCTCCCCGAGCACATCACGGTAGACATTTCGCACCTGGGTATTGGGCAGTCTATTCACGTCCGGGAACTATCCCTCCCCAACATCCGGATTTTAGAACATGGGGACTCTGTCCTCGCCACTGTAGTTGCTCCGACAGCGAGGGAAGGCCGGGTAGAGGGAGGCTGAGCCTACCACCACCAACGATAAAGCACCCCCAGGTAGATACCCAACTGGTACAAGCGCCAGCGTCCCGTTGTTACTAAATCTGTCAGCCCATGTGTGTAGAATATCTCCGCAACAAGGCGCCAATTATGCGCCAACGGATACTGAGTCCCGGCCACAAGGGACGCACTCCAATAAACGGGGCGGAGAGCCGCGAAAGTCGACACCGGCTCGTCCAACATCGGCGTCCGCGTTTGGCTATACACATACCCTGGCGGCTGGAGAATGCGTCGCCGTAAGGTGATTGCGCTACCCAATCGTGCCTGCGTGTGCAGCTCAGCTTGGGCATACAAGCCCGCAAATACATACCACGTGACCCCTATCCCGAGACTGGCATACGGTGCCCGCAAGCTCAAGAGGCGCTCTTCCTGAAAGTCCGTCACTGTTCCATCGGGCAGCCGCACACGTCGGGATACCGTATCCGGAGCAGCTAAGGTGCCACCGTACATCTCCAAGCTAAGCCGTGCAAGGAAACCCCACAGAGGGGAAAGCCTAACCCCCACAAAGGCCCCACCAACTCCCGCCCAGCCAGTTGCATCGCCGAAAAGCCCATCCATTGGCGGCAAGTTCGCTGTGCGAGGAACTGCTGCCGCGTGCTGAACATTGGCAAGCCGAAGGTATCCACCAGCAAACCACAACCGTATCGGAGGAAGGCACTCCTGTTGTTCACCTTCGCAGAGCACAAAGAGAAAGCGCTCTTCACGCAGATCATAGGTATAGCAAAGAGTCACCGTAGAGCGATTCCCCGCAAGGTCTGTCAATGCCAGAACAGCATAGCCAGCCTTTTGGAGATCCAAGGGGGCAAACCGCGCCTCCGCCCTCAGCATGCCTGGGGTCACTATCGGAAGCGTCCCTTGGAGATTGTTGCTTCTGAGAACTCGAATTTCCTGTAATCCCTGGTCCGTCGGACGGTCATCTCGAATCGAAACAACCACTCTCTCGCCTTGCTGGACAATCTCCGCCACCGGTGGGAGGACATCCTGCTGGCGCTGTACATCCCGAAACGCCTGCCCTACAGGATTGCCGTAGGCATCGTAGGAATCAGGGCCATATCCGAACCCATACGCATACAAGCCAAACGGCTCATCCGCCTCAACTGTGTGTGAACCATAGGGGATTTCTATCTGGGCAACGCTGTATTGACTTGTCCCAACCCGTTCAAATGAAGCCCGAATTGGGGAGCCGTTGAATCGCAAGGAGCTTACCACCGACAGGGGCACGATGAGATTGAGAAAGTGGCGCCACGACCCCTGCACGGGTGTGGCAAACCGATAACTGGAGAGAAATTGCTGGGTCGGGGTCAGCAGCAACATCATCGGATCGCCGATCGAATCGCCATTCTGGTATCCTTCTGAAAACTGCGCAACCAGAATAGGCTTATCCGCTGTAACCTGGACATTCTCCGTAAACACCTGCTCCCAGACTTCTCCAGCTTCCAGGTCTCGAACGGGGCGGTCGTTGATAAAAATCCGAGTTCCCGGGTAGTGTGCCAAAACCCGCAAAACATAACGTGAACGCCAGCGCAGCTTCCCTACATAATAATGGCGGCCCCAACTCTGGACTGGAGGAAGCTGCTCGACCAAGTGGTTACATGCCGGAACTACTAATGGGACATACGCACAGACATGTCCGCTAAAGACTGCCACGGGGCGCGAGGCTCGGACCAACGCCCCCGTGATGTCTGACGGCTCCCCGGCCGAAGGAGCAAACCACTGATAAATCTGCCCCCGATTGAGCCATATCCGAATAGGATAAGCCAAGGCACCTCTGTCTCTGTCCCGCCCCGGTTGGACGCTCCTGGTATCCACCGGAGCCGTAGACAAGGACAGAACAACCTCCGTGCTGTCTTCAACAGCGACAATCGCTACCTGTGGAACAAAACTGGCAGAGAGGCGGTGATAACTCATAACTCGGTACTCCGTCCCTAAAACATTCAGAGGCAGCGCCATATAAGTGTCCGTGCTTTGCCGACGCCGATTAAGCCCATAGACCGCTATTGGAGTATCTGCCCGAACGTAAACAACCCCGTATTCTGTCCGACCAGGACTGCGCAGCTCTGCGCGCCAGGGGAGAACCACGGGAACCACTGTTCGAGGAGGGAGGCGAAGTGTGCTATCAAAGTCCAGCCCAAAAACCTGTACACGGGCACGTGCCTCCCAACGGCTGGTAAGAAACAGCATCAACATTAGACTGTCTCCGCCACTTTCTTCGTGGTTACGCTGGAAGCAAAGCCAGAACTCCGTTCCTTCCGAGCTTGCCTCTCCATCAACCGCGCAGAAAACCAAGGATGGTACTGCTGCACTGGCAACACACCCGAGCAGTACGCCGACAATGTATGGAGTCATTTCACGCACAGGATCGGTAGAAAGTACACAGTCCCGTAGTCTGTCTCCATCCTCAAAACGTAACCTCCACTGGCTAACTCCCACGGGCGGAAGGAAAAGCTAACTGGAAAAGCACCTGCGCGCGGCACATAGACACGCGAAGGCTCCAGAGGGACCTCCTCACCAGAAAAAGAAAATAGGCGAAAGAACACCCACGCAGGTTGTACAACTGCGTACTGGACAGACAATCTGTAGACAAATGGGTTGGGGATACCAGCACCAAGCCCATCTGTCAGAACGGGTTCCACCGGTGGACCGTTTTCGATCCGAATCCATGCCGTCTGTCCCGAAAGAAGAAAGATAGAGGTATCCCCCCATACTTCTATTGGGCGGAGCCACGCTACAGTATCCTGGCCAGCCAGCACTTCAAGATCCAGATGACCAATGACGCCTGAGTACTGTTCAGCTCTCGGCCCCCGACATTCAATGACTACGCGTCCGGTATCACCGGCAAACACTGTATCATAAAAACTCAAGGTAGAACAAAAGTCCAAAGCTGTATTGGACCGAACCCCCAGAAGCCTTAACCGGTAAGCACTATAAAGCAGCACAAGCCGCAGAAGCGACACCTGCCTGGGTAAGTGTAGGCGGACCATCACGGGCAAACTTGCCCGTTGGCCCTGCCACAGCGTAGTATCTGGAATCAAGACGAACTGCTCTGTGGCTGCAGCGGTCACGCTGCTCACTATACATAAGCTCACAAAACCGTATTTCCAGCACCAGTTCACGAATTCTCCAGCAGTGTTGTAGGAAACAAAATTACCAAAGCCCAGCCAGGCTCTGTGCCGAAGGCCCCTATCCGGGCTCGCAGTGTTCGTATATTTGTACTTTGCCAAACGCTACTTGCGCACTATAGCGATGTCGTCGCTTCTTTCCATTCGAATCCAGGGGCTCCGAGATGGGCAATACGATGTCTTCCTTACCGCTCCTGCAGAAAGCGTCGCTAACATGGCTTCAGAGTTCTTCGGGGAGATAACCCTCGTTGGGACGTTGGAAAAGCTGGGACGGCGCTATACTTTTGTTGGTGTCGCTCGCTGCCAAGCTCGCCTCGTTTGCGACCGCACACTGGAGGAATACACCGAATGGATTGAAACCCCTATCGAGGTTGCTTATCTTGCTGACACTGAGCTTTATCTTCTTCGACAGGGAGAACAGCGCGATCGAACCTATGAACTGCAGGTGATTCGTGACGACGATACCCACATAGACTTCAGTGAAGAAATTCGTCAGGAGCTAACAGTCCACTTGCCCATGAAGCGTATTGCGCCGCAGTACCGCGAGATTCCCTTCGAGCAGCTTTATCCACAATACGCAGCGGCTCCCGAGTCGAAAGACGAGCGGTGGGCCCCCCTGCGGAGACTGTTGGACAATATAGAGTAGGATATATGCCTAACCCCAAACGTCGTCATTCCCGCTCGCGCCGTGATAAGCGGCGTACCCATTACAAGCACGCCCTACTCACTCACGAACATTGCCCCCAATGCGGTGAGATCAAGGAGCCTCACCGTGCATGTCCATCGTGTGGGTTTTATAGAGGGCGTAGAGTCGTCGTACTCTAATGCGGATACGTCCTTTACGAATTGCCGTAGATCTCATGGGCGGAGACTTTGCTCCGACCAACGAGCTTCTGGGCGCTCTTCAGGCAATGGTGGAGTTGAAACAGCGGGCAGTGGAAATTGTCCTCCTTGGGCATCGGGAACGTCTTCGGGAAGTGGCTCAGAAGCTTGCCATTTCCATAGAGCATCTCCCCGTCCTCCATACCGAGGAAACCATTGAAATGGGCGATGATCCCACAGAAGCTATCCGCCTGAAGCGGAACTCCTCATTGGTTCGAGCTATGGAGCTTCACGCCAGTGGGGAGGTGGACGCTGTGGTCTCCACGGGCAATACCGGAGCGATTCTGGCAGCAGCAACCTTGACATTAGGTAAAGTCCACGGAGTTTCCCGCCCCACCCTCGGAACGTTAGTGCCAACCGAACAACAACGCCCTTCCGTACTCTTAGATGTAGGGGCAAACGTGGGTTGCAAGCCGCAGCATTTGTATGAATTTGCTATTATGGGCAGCGTCTACGCCCGCGAACTACTCAGCATAGAGCGTCCCCGTGTCGCCCTGCTCAACATTGGCGAGGAAGAGACAAAGGGGACCAGTACACTGCGCGAAGCCTACCGTCTCCTGAAAGCCAGCTACTTAAACTTTATCGGCAACATAGAAGGGCGCGACATCTTACGCGGTACCGCCGATGTCGTTGTCTGTGATGGCTTTGTTGGCAACATTCTATTGAAATTCGGCGAAAGTTTGGCAGCAGCCTGGAGAGCCCGGCTCCGGGCATTGGGGCAACGCGGACTCTGGCGGCGCCTCCTCCTATGGCTCTTTCGACCAACCTTGAGACGCTTGCTACGAGAGTTTGACTACCAAAACTACGGTGGAGTCCCACTTTTGGGTGTCCGAGGAGTTGTCATCGTAGGACATGGACGGTCAACCCCCCTGGCGATCCGCAACATGATTTTTCGGGCACATGAAGCTATCCAGCGTGCCCTTGTCCAGCGCTTGGAAGCCGCCCTCCAGGTCAGTCCAGTCAGCGCATAGACCCAGAAATAACCCCTAATGCTGCGTGCTGCCATCACATCCGTCGGTCATTACGTGCCAGAAACTGTCTATCCCAACAGTTACTTCGAGCAGTATCTGGAGACCAGCGATGCCTGGATCGTAGAGCGTACAGGTATCCGGGAACGTCGCTTTGCTTGTAACGGAGCAACCTCAGACCTTATCGTGCCTGCCGCCCAGCGATGCTTGGAACACCGCGGGCTAACACCCCAGGATATTGATTGTATTATCGTTGCCACAGTGACGCCGGATTATTTTTTCCCAAACACCGCTGCCGTTGTTCAGCAAAAGCTCCGAGCAACCCATGCCTGGGGCTTTGACCTTTCTGCAGCCTGCTCAGGCTTCATCTATGCGTTAGTCGTAGCAGCCAAGCTCATCGAGGCAGGCGTTTCCCGTCGCCTGCTCCTGTGTGGCGCCGACAAGATGAGCTCTATCGTCAACTTCGAAGATCGCGCCACAGCAGTGCTGTTCGGAGACGGAGGGGGAGCAATACTGCTGGAACCCAGCAACGACCTGGAAGTCGGGGTCCTCGATCACGCTCTCTACATGAACGGCGACGGCGGACAGTACCTTTACATGCCCGCCGGCGGCAGCGCAAAACCAGCATCGGTAGAAACAGTTAGGAACAAAGAACATTATGTCGTTCAAGAAGGACGTACGGTCTTCAAAGAAGCC
>JANWXA010000117.1 GCA_025055465.1 Candidatus Kapaibacterium sp. | reverse complement strand
ATGACAGGGTCGTCCGTATCTGGCGGATCGGCATTATCTATTTCATGTTTACAGAAATGGAGGAGACCGCCGTAGAACCTCCACGGCGAGCTCTCCCACAGGATGAGCAACTGTTCCTCCCAACGAGCTCCCCGCGGGTTGAACCCGATATCGTTGAGGGAGTTTGCCTGTAAAAGATGGCTGGCAACCCCAACAAGCCAAAGGCTGTCATGCAACCGTGCTAACGGCAGAGAAACTCCCAGAACGATTGTCCATGCCCGCTCGTCGCCAGCAGAGCGGAATCCACGATGCAACCGTGTAGTGACACTTCCCGGCGAATATGTGTGGTAGGACGTGACTAACTCCTGCCCAAACAGCTCCAAGCAGCAAGTCCCCACTACGACGGGTATCCAACAGAGCATTACTCTAAGTACGTGTACCCATACAGCCCCGACCGGTAAATTGCCAAAAACTCCCGTCCCTCCTGGACCGAGATCCGCCCTTCCTTGACAGCAGAACTTACCCAGGCCTCCATCGTGCGGACCAAACGCTTAGGATTGAACTGCACGTACCCCAGAACGTCAGCGACTGTTTCGCCATCCACGACCTGCTCGATGCGATAGAAGTCCCCGTCCACACGAACGTGAACGGTGTTTGTATCACCGAACAAATTGTGCAGATCCCCCAGAATCTCCTGGTAGGCACCAACCAAGAAAACGCCGATATAGTAAGCCTCTCCAGGGTGTAGCTCGTGAACGGGCAAGTAAGACAGGATGGTACGGGAGCAGGCAAAGCGGTCCAGGTGCCCATCGGAGTCGCAGGTAATGTCCTGGAGAGTAACAATCCGAGTCGGGCGCTCTGTCAAACGATGGATAGGCATAACGGGGAAGAGTTGGTCCACCGCCCAGGCATCGGGTAGAGACTGGAATAGTGAAAAATTCACAAAGTACTTGTCCGCCAACATTCGGGGCAAATACCGAAGTTCCTCCGGCGGGTGTTTCATTTGCTGGCTGAGTTGGTAGACTTGGCGTGCTATCGTCCAAAAGAGACGCTCCCCCAGCGCTCGAGTCCGCAGATCAATCAACCCAACATTGAAGAGCTCCAGGAGCTGTTCCCTATATTGCTGGGCATCATGCCAGGCCTCCAGCATTGTACGCGAGGAAAGTGTTTGCAACAGCTCGTAGAGCTCATGCACCAGAGGATGGAGCTCGACGTCAGGCAAAGGTTCGGCATCATTCCAGTGCGGCGGAGTCGCTACCTCCAAGACATTGAAGATAAGCACGCAATGGTGTGCCGTCAGAGCTCGCCCTGCCTCAGTGATAATGTGCGGGTGGGGAAGACCATGCTGGGAAGCGATTTCCACCAGCGCCGAGATAACATCGTTAGCGTATTCTTGGATTGAATAGTTGGCACTGCTGGGCGCTGACGAGCGCGTACCGTCATAATCTACGCCCAGCCCACCACCGACATCTACGAACTCAACAGGGTAGCCCATCTGGCGTAGTTGCACGTAAAACTGCGCCGCCTCGCGGAGGGCACTCTTGATGCGCCGAATGTTCGTGATTTGGCTCCCTAAGTGGAAGTGGATGAGGCGAATGCTAGAGTCCAAGCCGCAAGCGGTGGCTAACTCTAACGCCTCTAAAAGCTCGCTGGAACTGAGGCCGAACTTGCTCTGCTCCCCAGCAGATTCTTCCCACCGACCACTGCCTGCGCTGGACAGTTTGATGCGGATGCCTAAATTGGGCTGCACACGAACACGTTCCGCAATGGTAGCGATAAGCTGCAACTCATTGAGTTTTTCCACCACAAGAAACACTCGCCTTCCCATCTTCTGCGCCAACAGCGCCAGCTCAACGAAGTCGCTGTCCTTATAGCCATTGCAGACAATAAGAGCCTCGGGGTTTTCCACGATCCCCAGCACCGCATGTAGCTCAGGCTTTGATCCTGCTTCCAGCCCCACGTTGAAGTGGCGACCGTAACGCACGATTTCCTCCACTACTGGGCGTTGTTGATTAACCTTGATGGGGTAGACATTGTAATAGTGGCCTCGATATCCATATTCGTCAGCCGCCTGTTGGAAGCAGTGGCACAATTTTTCGATTCGGTCACCCAGAATATCCATAAACCGGACAAGTACAGGCGGAGTGATGTCCCGCAGCAGCAGCTCATCCACAAGCTCCTTCAGGTCTACAACTGCTCCGCGCTCTTTTCGAGGGCGAACTACGACGTTTCCCTGCTCATTTATGCCAAAGTAGCCTGCCCCCCACCCTGCAATGTTGTAAAGCTCTACGGCATCTTCGACATGCCATGGCTGCATATACATCGCCAAGACCTCATCGACCGTTAGCCATGTTGACGAACGATATTCCCCGCATGGTATCGTGAGCGTCCATATAGGGCACACATTTCCGCCAGCTCCTCCCACTGGCGCTTCCGGGGTAATCCGAGCGGCAAGCGCCAGCGCCAATTCCCATGGGCTATCCCGGGGTGGTTCAATCGCGCTTCCAACCCCAGACCACAAAAGTCCTGTACAGGAACAACTACCAACCACGCGGCTGACTGCAATACCAGCCGAAGTACCTCCCGATGGACCGTCCGGTCCCGCAGAACCTTCCCACAATACTTTGCCAGGCTTTTCCGAATATGCTCCGAAGCTTGTTGAAACCAACCGCGCACCGGCGGAATGTCGTGCACGCTGGAATATACTACGCAATTGGAGCCGTAGTTATGCGGAGCATGCGGGCTGGCAGCAGGTTCTGGAAAGGCAAACACGAAAACTCGCATGCTGGGAAGACCAAAGCGTAGGCGAAGCAGCTCGACATCAGGGGTGATGGTGCCCAAATCCTCCGGCAGCAGAGGTAGCGGCATCCAGCGACGTTGTAGGTTTTGGAAAAGCTCCTCTCCGGGTACAGGTATCCACTGCCCGTCAGCAGCATCGGAAGCCGAGGCGGGAACCGCCCAACAGGCAGAATATCCCCGGAAATGGTCCACTCGCAACCAACGCACATACCGCAATAAATGCTCAATGCGGCGCCGCCACCACTGAAAGCCCTCAGCGCGGTGGTGCTCCCAACGATAGAGCGGCTGTCCCCAGAGCTGTCCCCTCGGGTTAAAGGCATCTGGCGGTGCCCCTGAGACATATTCTAATCGCCCGTCAGCAGCAAGGAGAAAGTTTGTCTGATGCGCCCACACGTCAACACTATCGTACGCCACAAAGAGGGGAAGATCCCCGATGAGCTCCACTCCCAGTCCGTGACACCACTGGTAGAGCTGCTTCAACTGACGGAAAAACAGAAATTGTACCCAGGCATGGAAGCGGAGCTGCTTAGCCTCACGCCTTCGGAGTGCACTGAGCGCTTGTCCCTCGCAGCGTCGGTACTCCGGTGTCCACTGATACCAAGGAGCCTCACGGTGGTGCTCCCGCAGAAAGGCGAAGAGTGCCCATTCCTCCAACCACCAGGCCTCCTGCTGGCAGAAGTTCTCGAAGTCAACCTGGAGGCGACGCCACCGAGCGGTGTGGTCAAAACAGGCCTTCAAGAAGGCCAGGCGCTCTCGCGTCAACTCCTCATATTCTATCGCAGGGGCATACGGACGCAACCGTCCTAACTCGACACGCCGGCAAAGCCCGTCGGCATATAGGAGCTCAGGACTGATCCATAAGGGATTACCGGCAAAGGCAGATAGAGTATTATAAGGCGAATTGCCTAAGGCTGGTGTGGTCGGTCCCCAGGGTAGGAGCTGCCAATACCAAATGCCCGAGCGAGCAAGCCGCTCTGCGAATACATATGCCGCCGGTCCCAAATCCCCAACTCCCAATCTCGAGGGCAGTGATGGGACTGGCAAAGCAACCCCTACACTGCGTGCCAGCTTAATCATAGCGACGGAAGAATTCGGCAATGCGACCAACAACAGCGTCCTGCTGTTGGAGGGTCAGTTCTGGATATATCGGCAAGGCCAGAACCTCCGCGGCCAAGCGTTCAGCAACCGGGAAGTCCCCTGGACGATAACCAAGCGAGTGAAACGCAGGCTGCAAATGAAGGGGAACGGGATAATAGACCTCCGTACCGATCCCATGGTCGGCAAGATACTGGCGAAGCTTTTCCCGATGCCTAACCCGAACAACATACTGATGGTATACGTGCGGTACAGGGGTAGCATTAGCATAGAGCTCTGCCGGCAACAGAACCTGATTCCTCGCATCAAACTCCATCGCCCCAACGCCTTCGGCAAGCCCTGCTTCTTGGAACAATCTTTCGTACCGGTGGGCAAGAGCTCGCCGCCTCGCATTCCACTCTGCCAGCCGCCGGAGCTTGACCCGCAGCACCGCTGCCTGCAGAGCATCCATTCGAAAATTCCCCCCGATGTATCGGTGAAGATACCGCTGCTCCATACCGTGATTTCTCAAGAGGCGTAACTGCCCAGCGAGCTCCGCGTCTTGCGTCACCACCATGCCCGCATCCCCCCACGCGCCCAGATTTTTTGTTGGGTAGAACGAAACACAGGCACAGAGACCGAACCGCCCGATTCCGAACCCATTGGAGCACTGTGCTCCAAATGCCTGTGCCGCATCCTCTATGAGCGCGATACCATAATGCTTGCATACCTCGCGTATCGCTTCCGTTGCTGGTGCAATCTGGCCGTAGAGATGCGCAACGATCACCGCTCGAGTCCGGGGCGTTACCCGCCTTTCTACCTCCTCCGTGCGGATTCCGAACCCTCGGGGTTCAGTATCGGCAAAGACCGGGCGAGCATACAGACGCGCTGCAACGCTCGCAGTCGCATAAAAGGTCCATGTCGGCACGATGACCTCATCTCCTGGGCCGATGCCGAGACCCATCAACACCATCAACAAAGCATCCGTCCCGCTGGAAGAAGCGACGGCATAGGGAAGGTGGAGGTATGCCGCACACTCCTGTTCCAGCTCTTCGACTTCTGAGCCCAGCACGAATTGGTAAGAGCGAATCACCCTCTGCAGCGCCTCCTCAATCTCCTGCTGCAGTGCTTCGTGCTGGGCCGCAAGGTTGAGAAACGGCACTCGCACTACGTCCCCTGTGTCCATGCCGTTCGAAGAAAGCTTTCCACATCCACCCAAGTTTGGCGACGCAATGCTTCCTCAATAGCAAAGGTAGCAGCGGTCACAGCTCGTGCCTGCTCATACGGTATGGGGAAAGGGGTTCCTGCTTGCAAATGCTGCACGAAAAGTTGCATTTCCTCGCGATGTCCTTTGGAACCATCGTAGCGACGCTTAGTCTGTCGGTAGCCATGGTGAAATACCACAGAGCGGAAGTCATCCATCCGAGCAGTACGTCCCTGACAGAACACTTCACAGAACTCCTTCCCAAGGGAGGGGGCTCCATCGGTTAGGTAGAATAACGTCCCCACTGAGCCATCCCGAAAGCGGATCGTAGCGGAGATGCTCTCCCCCGCGTCTGGCTCCGGCAATTGTACCGCCACCGCCGATACAGCAAGCGGGAACGCATCGGTCAAAAACACCATACAATCCACAAAGTGGCACACTTCACCAACGATACGCCCCCCCTGTCGTGGATCCCGCAGCCAGTGCTCCGGAGGCAATACGCCGGCATTGACCCGGTAGAGAATGGTCATCGGGGACTTGCGTCCGGCAAAGAAGCGCTTGATATCCTGTAATGGGGCACTGAAGCGGCGGTTGAACCCCACCATCAGTGCACCTCCGTGTTCGGAAAGCGCCTGCTCAATCCACCAAAGCTGTTCTGGAGTAACCGCCAGAGGCTTTTCTACAAAGATAGGTTTGCCAGCCCGCAGGGCCTGTACTACATAGGAGGCATGCGTATCATGCCGCGTTGCACATACAACCGCTTCCACATCCGGATGAGTGATCACTTCCTCTCCGCTGGTGGTTACGGCGGTACACCCAAAACGTTCCCCAACTGCGCGGGCTGACGCAGGAGTCGCATTCGCTACTACAACAAACTCCACCCCCATCTGCTTGAGCGTCGGAAGCAAATAAGACTGGGCAAAACTGCCGGCACCCACAATCCCTATGCGGAGCGTTCCAGTCCGGCGGCGTTCTGCATGCAACACAATGGTCCGACTTTTCGGAGCCTCGTGCATCGCCGGATATTCTAATAGGATACCGATTGCCCGCTCCCGCCCATGGGTAAGCAATTCATACGCCTCCACAGCCCGCTCTATAGGAAAGCGATGAGTCGTCAGAGGTTCTGTCCGCACTTGCCCGGACTCCAGCAGTTGCAAAAAGGCTTCCATATTGCGTTGTTCGGTCCAGCGAACGTATGCAATTGGATAATCTAAGCCTTGCTCTT
>JANWXA010000116.1 GCA_025055465.1 Candidatus Kapaibacterium sp. | reverse complement strand
CGGGCGGGCGTGGTGATATCAACATTGGTCCGGTGCTGAGCCCCGAGCCGGGGGCGTTGAATCCTCTGAAGCAGGCGCTTTTCAGTGCTGCCCTCATGGTGTTCACGGGACTCTTCGGTTGGTTGTGGAGCCTTGTGGTTCGGGTGATCCGTCTGTATGGGCTGGTTCGACAGTAGAGCCGGTGTTCAATGGAGTTCTTAGAGCGGCATGGAGAATACGTTGTGCTGTGGGTGAACCTCGTTGTGTGGGGTGGAATAAGTCTACTGCTGTTGTGGGTTGAGCGGCGGTTGCAGCGTATGGAGCAGCGATGGAGGGAACGGGGCTGAAGGCCCCGATGCTACGGGTCTGAGGTGGTGCGGACGAGTACGGCAAGTCCTTCGTCCATAAGCGATGGTTGAGTTGGTAAAGGATTATGCTATGCGGGTGCGTCCTCGGTACTGGCTGGGAGGTCTTGTTCTGATTGGATTTGTTGTGCTGGGGATTTCTGCGCTGGAACAAACGTCCGTGCAGTATGTTTCCATTGCTGAAGCCTTACGGACGGGCAAGCGAGTCCAGATCAAAGGGACATGGGTGCGGGAGATGGAGCCAGTCTACGATACCCGTGCAAACGTATTCCGGTTTGTCCTCCAGGATGAGCGTGGCGACCGAATTTCCGTGGTGTATGCGGGGGCGAA
This sequence comes from Candidatus Kapaibacterium sp., assembly GCA_025055465.1. Classification (GTDB taxonomy): domain Bacteria; phylum Bacteroidota; class Ignavibacteria; order Kapaibacteriales; family HRBIN21; genus HRBIN21. The sequence goes on along the minus strand of JANWXA010000116.1, from coordinate 5,636 downwards.
GCCGAACAACTTTGAGCTGGCGGAGAGCGTGGTCGTGCGGGGAAGCGCGGTCGGCGGGGAATTCCAGGCCGTGCAGATTCTTACCAAGTGCCCATCCAAGTACGAAGGGAGTGCCCCGGGGCCGCAGTAGACAATGCGATTGCGACCGGTGGTAATTGTGCTGTTCGTTCTCGGGGTGCCGGCGACACTGTTTATAGCTCAGCATTTTGCTACCCTTCCGGAGCTGACGTTTGCCCAAGCTGTGGTGCTGGCGGAGCAGCAGCCGGGCGAGGAGCGGGCACAGAAGGTGATGCTCCGCGGCACCGTCCATGCGCTCCCACCACCAGGGCGTGTGACCCCGACCTTCTGGATGCAGGATACGGAAGGAACTATCTTCGCCGTGGAATATACAGGTGGAGAGGCCCTGCCAGTACTGCAGCCGGGAGAATCTATCGTGGTGTTCGGGCATGCGCATGGTGGAGCTTCGCCGTATTTCCATGCCTCTGAAGTCCGACGGGAGTGAACTGGGCAATGCTGGCACAGTTTGCAGTTCACCTGGTCTGGGCAATGGCGGTCGCTGTTGTGGTTGCGTACCTTCTCGGCCGCCGACGTACGGAGTTTTTGGCGGTAGCCCGTTGGGGCTATGTCTTGCTGAGCGTCGGCGTTGCAGCTATTTGGTTAGGATTGCTCGTGGCCGCCCTGACCCATGATTTCCGCTTTACATACGTTTGGGGGCACTCTTCGCGGCAGCTACCTCTTCTGCTCCTGGTCTCCAGCAGCTACGCTGGCCAGGAGGGAAGCCTGGTGTTGTGGAGTTTCGGGCTGGCAGTGATAGGTCTGTTAGTCCGCACACATGCTCGGCGGTATGGTTGGGAGGCGGAAGTTATGGTGCCGTTTGCAGGCGTCATCGCCGGCATGCTCCTTTTGCTGGTGGCGAAAAATCCTTTCACCTTTGTATGGGAGACGTATGCCGAACAAGGGATAGCTGAGGGTTTTCTGCCAGCGGATGGGCGTGGACTAAACCCGTTGCTGCACAACTACTGGATTGCTGTCCATCCACCGACGCTTTTTACCGGATTCGCGTTGATGACGGTGCCGTACGCTATAGCAATTGCGGGGCTATGGCGGCGACAGTATCAGCGGTGGGTCCTGCTAGCATTGCCATGGCTGGGGATTGCCACTGCCATACTGGGACTGGGCATCATGCTTGGCGGGTTGTGGGCTTATGAGACGTTGGGCTGGGGCGGCTTCTGGGCTTGGGACCCAGTGGAAAATTCCTCCCTTGTGCCGTGGCTCTTCGGGGTAGCGGCTCTCCACACCCTGCTTATCCAGAGGCGTACGGGCGGGCTGGTCCGAACGAATGTCCTTCTTGTCACGCTGGCATTTCTGTCAGTGCTCTACTCTACGTTCCTGACACGGAGCGGCGTTCTGGGAGATACATCGGTCCATTCCTTCGTAGATCCCGGCTTTTTCGCTTACGTGCTGCTCCTGGGGCTGATGGGTGTGAGCGTAGGGGGTAGCGCATTGATTCTTGCTCGAAGATGGCGGGATTTGGGGAAGGGGGTACTTGTGTTGCCGGCACACTCGCGGGAATTGATGTTGGCGCTGGGGGCTCTTGGATTAGTGGTCAGCGCCGTAGTCGTCCTCATTGGCACCAGTTATCCCATCATTGCGGAGCTGCTGGGGCGTCCGAAAGTTGCCGTGGAACAACGCTTCTATAACCTGCTCCATGTCCCGATAGGGGCGTGGATTCTGCTGCTCAATGGACTTTCCCTGCTTTTCCAATGGAGGGCAACCCCGGGACGACTTTTCTGGCAGCGCCTTTGGATACCCTTGGCGATCAGTGTGGTTGGTGCTGCAATGCTGTGGGGTGCCGGGATTCAGGATGGCGCCCTCGTCGGACTGGGAGCCACGGCTTGGTTCGTGCTTGCTGTCAATGGGCGCATTCTGCTGCAGCGCTTCCGCCAGCGTCCGCAGACGATAGGGATATGGCTTGCCCACGCCGGCATTGCCCTGCTGGTCTTGGGAACTGTTTGCGTGGGGACTCTCTCGTGGACGGTTCACGCTCGGCTGCCCCAGAACGAACCCGTTCGAGTTGGGGCGTATCAGTTGACTTACCTCGGACGCGAACGGATTGAGCAGCAATACACAGACCGTGAGAAATGGCGTTACGCTGTGCGGGTAGAGTACGATGGCAGGGAAGCGACGGTGTTTCCCGTGCTGTTCTGGAGTGACTACAACCAGCGGCAGGCGGCGTTTTTGGAACCCGGGGTTCGATGGCGTCTGATGGCGGATCTGTACATGGCTCCGAAGGCGGTGGAGACTGAGAACGGTGCTGTTCAGTTCCTCCTGCGTCGGGGTGAAGATACAGTTTTGCCGGGGGACGCCTATCGAGTCCGTCTGCTGCGCTTTGAGACGGGACAGGCACGCGCCGATACGCTCACGCTCGCTGTCTGGGTCGAATTGCGCAGCATGGATGGAGCAACCGATACGCTGCGCCTTCCCGCTCAAATGCTCACCTTGGAGCACTTCTTGCCTCAGTGGCATCTTTACAGGGACTCTCTGGAGGTAGCTCTCCTGCGGATCATTCCCGAGCGGCTGGACATTGCGCGCTCGCAGGCGGTTCTGGGCGTGCGGCAGCGAGGGGTCCGGGAACGGGAAGTATTCACTGTGGAGTTTTCGCTCAAGCCAGGGATCAATCTCGTTTGGTTGGGGAGCCTGCTTACGGCGGTGGGGCTGTTTTGGATGGGGCTGCAGCGCCTGCGCCGAACCGCCCGTGGGAGTATTCGCGATGGACAGAGCCCCGTCGTGCAAAGTCCCACAGCCGCGCGCGCCGAGTAATTCTCTCCGTATAGCAGCCGCTGCAGCGGACATTGCAAATCCCCGAGCGGGCCTCCGCCGTTTTGGAGGGCTATTTTTGCAGGAGTTGGACAGTTCGAGAAGGGCTTAGCCATGCGGCGAATTGTATTGACAGCCCTCATAGCGGCAGGTGCTCTTGGGGTGCTTTCGGCAGTCGTCGTCTACCGTACGCTCCGTCTGACCTCTGCCCCAGAAGAGCCCCCACTACCGATGCCTCAGCTTGCTGTGGATTCCGTGGGGGTTCTGGAACGCTTTGCAGCGGCGCTTCGTTACCGGACAATCTCGCACCAAGACACCTCGCGCGTAGAGCATGCCGAGTTTGAGCGCTTCCATGAGTTTCTCTATACGAGTTTTCCCGAGGTACATCGCCGGTTGAGCTGTGAGCGAGTCGGTGGCTACAGCGTGCTGTATCGCTGGCAGGGAAGCGATACGGCACTGCCGGCGGTTCTACTCATGGGGCACATGGACGTCGTCCCAGTGGAGCCTGGGACAGAGGGGAACTGGCGCTATCCACCTTTTAGTGGCACAATTGCCGAAGGGTATGTCTGGGGACGTGGTGCCATAGATGACAAGATCACCGTCATGGGCATTCTGGAGGCAGTGGAGATGCTCTTGCGGCAGGGATTCCAGCCTACGAGGGACGTGTACATAGCATTTGGACATGATGAAGAGGTTGGAGGTGCGCAAGGTGCGCGGCAGATCGTGGCCCTTCTGCAGCAGCGTGGAGTTCGCATTGACTGGATTATGGACGAAGGGGGAGCTGTAACGGTCGGAATGCTTCCAGGGGTGGAACGCCCTGTGGCAATGGTGGGAGTGGCCGAAAAAGGTTACATGATGGTAGAGCTCAGCGCCAGTGGCCGTGGGGGGCACTCGTCTACGCCACCGACGGAAAGCCCTCTGGGTATGGTAGCGGCTGCAGTGGCGGCAGTAGAGCGTTCTCCCATGCCAGCACGCTTGGAGGGGGCTGCAGCAGCAATGTTAGACGCCATTGCCCCAGAAATGCCCTTCTGGCAACGGATGCTGGTGGCCAATCGCTGGCTTTTCGGGAATCTCCTCCTCCGCCAGCTTCAACAGACCCCTCGGGGAAATGCCACTGTCCGCACGACTTTTGCTCCCACGATCTTTCATGCCGGTGTCAAAGAGAACGTCATTCCCTCGACAGCTCAAGCGGCCATCAATGTGCGTCTGCTGCCTGGGGATACACCTGAGGAAGTGGTGGAACACCTCCGTCGCGTCATTTCACATCGTGGTGTTCAGATTGCCGTCCAGAAGGTGCTGAGTGTGCCGTCGCCCGTCGCTGATGTCCATAGCAGGGGCTTTCGTGTGATTCAAGGGGTTGCTCGTTCAGTCTTTCCCGAAGCACGGGTGGTTCCTTACCTGGTCTTGGGGGCAACCGATTCCCGGCACTACACGGTGATGACGCCCAACATCTTCCGGTTCCTGCCCGTGCGGCTGACCCCAGAGGAGTATCAGACATTTCACGGGGCAGACGAGCGACTGCGCGTTGGCGAAGTTCTCAGCGCCGTCCGCTTTTATGCAGCACTGATTTACCATGCTGCTGGAGAAGTTGGCCAATAAGACCTTGTACGACACCCCGCAGGCGTTGGGTTAGGAAGTACCGCTCCCTCTGTCACATGAGCTGATAGAGCAGCACTACGTTGGAGGTGGGGAAGTTGTATTTTTGCGACTGTCGGTCGGAAAGCGACTAACGGTCGAAAATGTGGTACCTTCCCCTGTTGATTTTGGTGACGACAGCCGCTGGCGCCGTCGGGCAACAGCCCCTGACTTTGTCACGGGCGATTCAGATCGCAACGGAGCGGAATCCGGATGTGATCGCAGCTCGGTTGGAAGTTGAGAGAGCGGACGCGCGTGTCCGGGAGGCTGTTGGAACGGCGCTCCCGTCGGTGGGGTTTGCGGCAAACTATAGCCGGCACCTTCAGTTGCCCGTCTTTTTTCTGCCTGATTTCCGCAATCCAAACTCTGGTCAGGTGCAAGCTATCCGGATTGGATCCGAGAACAGTGTGCAAGCCCAACTTCAATTGACGCAGGTTCTATTCAATCAGGCAGTGCTGACTGGGATCGGGGCATCCCAGATATATGCTCAAGCAGCACGTATGCAGTATCGCGCTACAGTGGCCAGGACGGTGGCAACTGTAAAGAGCGCCTTTTACGGTGCTCTGTTGGCCAGGGCGGCCTTGGAGGCCACCCGTGCCAGTCTGCAGCGGGCAGAGCGCTTTGCCCAGGATGTGGGGGTCTTAGCCTCCCAGGGGTTGGTGGCTGATTATGATGCCCTACGGGCCCGGGTACAGGTGGAGCAGGTGCGCACGTTGGTATCCCAGGCAGAGCTGGGATATGAAGCGGCTGTCCGCCAATTGAAGCTTGTGACAGGTATTCCCCAGGAGAGTCCGGTGGAGATACGCGGCGAGTTAGAAATGGAGTTCCAACCGACGCGGCTCCCGACTCCGGAAGAGGTCTTGCAGCAGGTTTTGAGCCGTAATCCCCAACTTCGGGTTCTGGAGCTGCAGGAGGGAGTCCAACGGGACATAGCCCGGATTTATCGAGCCGAATCCTACCCGATCCTTGTCGGCTTTGGGACCTATACGTATCAGGGCCAGTCTCCCACGTTTTCCAATTTTTTGACTGCTCGAAGTGCTGCAGTCGGGGTCCAACTATCATTGTCTCTCTTTCAGGGGTTGCAGACCACTGCACGGGTAGAGCAGGCGGAAATTGAACGGCAGAAGATTCAGCAGCAGCGGGAGCGTCTTCGTGAAGCCGTCAAACTCCAGGTGCTTGTGGCA
>JANWXA010000115.1 GCA_025055465.1 Candidatus Kapaibacterium sp. | reverse complement strand
GAAGCGGCGACGTTGCTGTCGGTCGTCCCAGTATGCAGAGACGATACCCGTTGCTTCCTGCCCACGATGCTGCAGGGCATGTAGGCAGTGATAGGCGATGACGGCGGCTTGGGGATGATTGTAAACGCCAACAACTGCACACTGTGCCCGAATCTCGCCGTCCACGGCGTTGAATCTCTTCCGTAAGACTGGAACCAAAACTACGGACTCTTGGCGAGGGAATGAGCTCCTGCGGAAGGGGAACGCGGAAGCAACAAGAGTGACCGCCGTGCTAAGGGAGGAATGCCCAGGGGACGGCGCAGAAGAGCACCGTAAAGCCAGAGGGGGAGCTGATCCAGGTAGTGTGGGCTGAGAATATGACCAGAGACACCCCCAGGAAGAACAACAGCCCAAGTCGTGTCTGCCAAATCAGCGGCAAACCGAACCGAGGCTCCAAGAGTCTGCTGAAATGGGGCCCAGAGACGCCATTCACCAGAGTTAACTGTCGTAGGTGCTCCAGGGGTAGGATAGGGACCACGCGAGAAAATCAATCGTAGCAGGGGATGAAGCTCCAGCAAATGGACGAGCCGAAGGGTGTGTATGCGTTCGTATCGCCAGCCCTTAGGTTCATCTCCCAGGTAGCGGCGCACAGTATCCACTGCCTCGCCAAGACTCTGGCGTAAGACGTGCTCCAGCGTTTCCCGCCCAGCGGTTTCCGGATTGTCAAACCACCGAGAGTGAGGTGCGTGAAGCAGCTCCAGAAGCCGGCGCAGAGCAAGGTTGCTAAGAAATAGATACTCTCGCAGACGCGGTTCGGATAGGTGCACACCGAACGTGTTCGCTAAAAGGCGGTGTAAGAGGACTGCATAGATTGTTGCGCCAGTTGAAGTGCGTCCAAATTGGAAATCCCACTCCTGGAGGTGCTGTATTGCCTGCCGCTCCATGGAGGAAGGCTCTGGAATGCGCTCAAGAAGGGGTAGCAGGACCAGCATCATTTCACGCGCGTAGGGTGATAGGACATCCATCTGCATCCGCTCCGCATCCGTCAACCCGTAGGTAGCGCTTCTCTGAAGCAGGAGCTCAGTTAGGCGCTGTGCTCGTGAGGCAGGCTCCCAGATGTAGGTCAATGGAAAAGGCGGGTTATGGGTTAGCTTATTGTTCGCACTTACGACAAAGCCCTGGCGGGGATTGACGAGGTTGGGTAGCTCCACCGCATTTACCAGCCCATGCCAACGATAGCGCTTTTCCCATCCCGGGAGGGGGAACGCCCACGATGCTTCTGGCAGAGAAGTGTCCCGCAGTGGGATATACCCAGCCGGCTGGGCTGCAACATTGCCTTGGCGATCTGCGTATACAAAGCACAGCACAGGGCTTCCCCATCTTCGAAGAGCTGCTTGGAACTGGTTCCAAGAGCGAGCTCGTCCGATCTGGTAGGCTGCCCAGACTTCATCACTAATCCGTTCAGCACTCGCCCAACGATAGCTGATCCGATAGCGGCGTAGGAAGGAATTGGTTGTTGTATCCTCAGGCCGTTGGAATAGAAAGCGGGGAGCCGCGAAAAGATGGGCATCTGAGATAATGGGGCCATTCTGAGAGCGCCAAATTTCGACAACGACCGATGGTTTACCTCGGATACGTAGCGTATCACGCCAGCGCTGAAAACGCTGCCATTGGTGACCGTTCCAGTACTGGAAGGGGTACGCCGTATCTACTCGCTCTATAAAAAAGTCCGATTCGTCAGCCATAAGATTGGTCACTCCCCAGGCTATAAACCGGTTGCGCCCAATGATAACCAGCGGTAGCCCAGGGAAGGTTAGACCAGCCACTTCGTAGTCAGGGGAGAGAACGCAGACTGGGTACCACCGGGGGGGAAGTCCCAAGACTAAGTGGGGATCGTTAGCGAGAATAGCCCCCGTGTGTGTGCGCACAGCCCATGCATTGCTCCCCTGGCTGGGGCTCGCTCGGAGCCATGAACGCAGCGATCCCAAAGCTTCAGCGATGCGAGTGAATCCGCCTGGGGGCTGCGGGGGTCTCTGTAGTGCACCCAATTTCGGAAGAAGGGTATCACCAGCAGGGGGTGGGGGTGCCAGCGGTGCTTCGTCTACAATTGTCGGGGCGTTGGGAGGATAGTTAGGCAGAAGCTCCCATGCTCTCTCCATCCCAAGCTCCTCTGCCAGTGTCCCCATAGCAATGTCGCTCCAGAAACTGAAGGCCAAATCAAAGGACATCAGGCGGGCAATTGCCAGTGAATGAATTGGTTCCCAAGGCTCAGGAGTATAACTAATCAGAATGCACTCCGGTGGGAGCCGGGAAGAGTTCTGCTGAAGCCACGTGTTCACTCCTTCAGCGTAGCTGCGAAGTATGGCGCGAGAGACTGGGTGGAGACTATCCCAGGTGCTGTTTGCTATACGTTCGAGGCCGAGGGTTCGCATCAGATAGTCCAAGGGAAAGGCTTCCGCACCCAGAATTTCCGCTACCCGTCCCAGAGCCACTCGGCGAGCTATGTCCATTTGCCAAAGCCTGTCCTGCGCGTGAAGATAACCCATGGCGAAGAAGGCGTCCATCGTGTGCGCTGCGACGATGGTAGGGATAGCAAAAGAATCTCGCCACACGGTAACACTATCGCGAACGTGGGAAGGTACTTCAGCGAACTCTGGAGGCAGTGAACGCTGCAGGAAGAGCCAGCCTCCTGTGATCAGAGAAAGCAGGGCAACGAGCACTGTTACTGGTATGGTAAACACATACCGCCATCGCATGGCTCACAACCAGCCATGCTCGTAGTACCAAGCTACAGTCTCTCGCATTCCTTCGACAAGACTCACTGACTGCCGATATCCCAGCTCCTTCTGTGCCCGCTCCGGAGAGCAAATCCAGTAAGGCTGGAGAATATCCCTCCCTTTCTCAAAGTCGAATACCGGCGGGCGCTGCATAAACCAGCCCGCCACCTCAGCTATACTGGCAATACCCATAACGAGAGTATGGGGGACGCGCAAACGCCAAATGCGCCGCCGTCCAATAGCAACACGTGCCGCCTCTGTTAACTGCATCCACGTATAGAACTCTTCTGAGCTGATACAGTAGAGGCGTCCTGTGGCGTGTGGAGCCGACGCTGCTAAGAGGATGCCGCGGACCAGGTCGCTTACATGTACCAGGCTCAAGTACTTTTCACGGAAGCCAACCAGTGGGGCAATACCCAGACGCACACTACGGAAAAAAGGTAGTGTTGCCGCATCCCGTGGGCCGTACACCGCCGGTGGGCGGATGATGGTGATGGGCAGTTTGTCCATAATGGAGAGTAGGACCTCTTCCGCCGCTTGCTTGCTCTTTCCATAGGCTGTGACCGGATGGTAAGGCGTATCCTCCGTCACTGGCTCCATAAGGGAGCGGGCCGGTCCGACTGCAGCCAGGCTGCTCAGAAAGACAAAGCGCTGAAGGTTTGGGGCCCAGCGCAGGACCGCTTCGATGAGATGTGCTGTTGCATCTCTGTTGCCCCGCAAGAACTCTTCGTAACTGCGTGCAGCAATCAGCCCTGCAACGTGGTAGACAACATCTATTCCCTTGACGGCTACCGAGAGAGACTCAGGGTCAGATAAAGAAGCCTCTACAAGCTCCACGGGCTTTCCCGACAGCCAACGGCGATTACTTTGGCGGCGAACAAGACAGCGTACTTCTACACCTTGTGCCAGAAGGGCGTCTACCAGGTGGCTACCGATGAAGCCAGTCGCGCCAGTCACCAGGGCTCTCATGCAATTCCCAGCGCAGACTACATCCGAAGCGCAAAAATAGGGGGCATTACTCGATGGCTGCAGTCTTAGGGGTCAGAGGTACTCTAATACGTCATGCCGAGTAATGACCGCTATGAAATGCGCAAACTCGCTCAGCACAATGGCTGGGTGCTCGCGCAGAACCTCAATGCCCTCCTGGATGGAAGTGTGTGCGTCAACGACGGGCATCGGATCTTCCATAAACACCTGAACTGGGGAATACAGCGCTGTGTGGTCTTCCAGCAGAGCCTTCAGGAGGCGGTTTTCACGCACGGTGCCTATGACCTGGTGCTGGTCAATGACCGGAAGCTGCGAGAGCTCGTAGGCATTCATTTGTTGAAGGGCCTCCTGTACCAGAGCCGTTGGGGAAATAGCCACAATAGCAGGCACACGGCCACGAGAGAGCTTGCTCTGAAGTACGGTCTTGAGCGAGAAGTCACCTATATCCAGTAGACGATGTTGCCGAAGCCACTCCTCGGAGTGATGCTTGCTCAAGTACCGCTCACCCGTGTCACACACAAGGGTTACTACAAGGGCATCCGAGGGGAGCAGGCGTGCCACGTGCAACGCCGCAGCAACGTTCGTTCCCGAAGAGCCCCCGCAGAAAATACCTTCTTCCCGCGCTAATCGGCGCGCCATCAGAAACGACTCCCGATCGGTAATGCTGATAACTTCATCAATCAGGTTAATGTCCAGGTTCGCCGGAATCCGCTCCTGCCCAATGCCTTCAACGAGGTAGGGGGATGCCTCACCAACGCGTCCAGTTTCTTTGTAGCCCTTGATGATGGAGCCAACTGGGTCAGCAGCAACGATGCGAATGGCCGGATTCATTCGCTTGAGGAAGCGTGCTACCCCTGTAATGGTTCCCCCAGTTCCAATCCCGGCTACAAAGTGAGTGATGCGCCCTCCGGTATCCTCCCATATTTCCGGGCCAGTGGTTTGTTCGTGAATCTCGGGGTTAGCTGGATTGTCGTATTGGTTGAGCATGACAGCATTTGGTAGCTCTGCCGCCAGGCGTCTCGCAACGTTGAAGTAGTACTCGGGCGAGCTGGGGGATGCCGCGGAGGGGACGATTAGGACGTCTGCACCTAAAGCTTGTAAGTATCGAATGCGTTCCTGGGAGGCCTTATCAGTCATGACAAAGAGGCATAGATAGCCTTTGAGGCGAGCTGCCAACGCCAAGCCAATCCCGGTGTTCCCGCTGGTAGGCTCTACAATGAGCATTCCGGGGCGCAACTTTCCCTCGCGTTCAGCAGCCTGGATCATGGCAACGCCGATGCGGTCTTTGACCGAGCCGCCAGGATTACGGTTCTCCAGCTTTACGAGCACCGTTGGAGCTATGTCACGTATTAACTTCTGCAACTTGACGAGAGGCGTCCTTCCGATTAGCTGCAGGATGTTGTCGTAAAAGTGCATTGTGATGATCCCTCCAGCGATATCGTGAACACAACAATATAGCACGCTCCGGGTAAGTACGGCGGCACAAAAAGAGCGCTACGCTGAACCCGGTACCCCAGTACAATTCCTTCCCCCTGTGCTAATGGGGCTGCCTTGCTACCTGCTCTTGTTCCCGCTGCTTGCGTTGCTTCTTTTTAGTCAAAATTATGATGATCAGCACGGTTGCCTATGTGGGCAAAGCTTTTACCTAAGTTTGCAGCGGTTCAAGATGATCGCTGCTACTACAGCAATGGAAAGCGGCAATTACATCCAAGGGCATTGGTGCCCGAGCCACAGTGGGCGGTGGTTCGAGAATCGCAATCCTGCCGACGTGCGAGATTGTGTAGGCCGATTTCCGCTGTCGTCGGCTCACGACGTTGCGGAGGCCGTTGCAGCGGCTAGAGCTGCGTACACAAGCTGGAGGCTTACACCGGCTCCACGGCGCGGAGAGATCATCCGCCGCGCCGGCGATCTATTAGTACAGCACAAGGAAGAATTGGCTCGTGCCATGACTCGCGAGATGGGCAAACCTCTGGTGGAGGCTCGCGGAGATGTACAGGAAGCAGTTGATACTGCTTACTACGCAGCTTCTGAGGGGCGTCGCCTCTTCGGTTACACCGTACCAAGCGAGCTTCCCAACAAAGTGAACCTCTCCTTTCGCATGCCGGTGGGCGTATGCGGTATTATTACAGCATGGAACTTCCCGATAGCTGTGCCCTCCTGGAAAATCTTCCCAGCCCTGGTCTGCGGGAATACTATTGTCTGGAAACCTTCTGAAGATGCGCCGTTGTGTGCGAATCTACTGGTGGAGCTCCTGGAAAGAGCGGGTCTGCCTGCCGGGGTCCTCAATGTCGTGCACGGTGATGCTGAAGCGGGAGAGGCGTTGGTGCGTCATCCCGACGTTCGCCTAATTGCTTTCACTGGCTCTACTGCCGTGGGACGTCGGATCGCGGCTACTTGTGGAGAAATGAACAAAAGATGCTCGCTGGAAATGGGTGGGAAAAATCCCCTGATCGTTCTGCCAGACGCTCCACTGGACTTAGCCTTAGAGGGAGTTCTGTGGGGAGCCTTCGGTACAACGGGGCAGCGGTGTACGGCAACCTCACGCCTTATTCTACACCGATCTATCGCCAATTCTTTCTTACAACAGCTCTGCGAGCGCGCACGCCACCTCCGCATTGGCAACGGTTTAGACGAAGGGGT
>JANWXA010000114.1 GCA_025055465.1 Candidatus Kapaibacterium sp. | reverse complement strand
CCGTTCCTCTACGATCCTCAGCAGCTTAGTACCCAGCCAGAGCGCTTCTTCGTTTCGGAGCTCATTCGCGAGCATGTCTTCCTGCTCTACCATCACGAAGTCCCCTACTCCACCGAGGTGCAGATTGTGGAATTCAAAGAACGCGACCAGGGCAAGTGGTACATCGCTGCAGACATCATAGTAGAGCGGGAAACGCACAAGGGTATCCTTATCGGCTCTGGCGGGCAACGACTCAAAGCTCTTGGGCAGCGCGCCCGACAAGCAATTGAAGCCTACTTAGGCGTGTCAGTGTATTTGGAGCTCATCGTCAAGGTTCGTGGACGTTGGCGGAACAATAAGACAATGCTGCACTTCTTCGGCTACTGACGCCGCTATGGGATGGAGTGCTGGAGAGATTTTGACCTTGAGTCTTGTTGCCGGTCTTTCTCAGAAAACAGTCTACCAATGTATACAGCAGTACGCCAGCTTTGCCGAGCTTACTGAGGCGGTAGCCACTGGCGCCCTACAGCAGCTCCACCTATTTGGGACCTCAGCCCTCGATATAGCGCAACAGCGGTCAACCCAGATTCTCCAGCATTGCGAACGTTTGCGCATTCGTCTGCTGTCGCTGCCTGACCCGGAATACCCTCCGTTGCTGCGTCACATTCCATACCCACCACTGATCCTCTATCTCTGGGGAAACCTGCAACCGGATTCCGTCCCCGTACTCAGCATCGTTGGTACGCGGCAGTGTACACTCTACGGCAAGCTCTGTGCAGAGCGCTTTAGCGAAGCCTGTGTCCGGGCCGGTGCGGTTGTCTGTAGCGGCTTAGCTCGGGGAATAGACACTATCGTTCACGAGACGGCTCTTCGCGCCGGCGGTACCACGTATGCCATCGTCGCCTCCGGCTTGGACCGTATTCAACCATCCATAGCAGCACGATTGGCACGGCGCATCGTAGAACAGGGAGGTGCTATTTTGAGCGAGTACCCGCCGGGCACCAAGGCACTGCCTGCGTACTTCCCACAGCGGAATCGCATTATCAGCGGTATAGCCCGGGCCGTTCTGGTTGTAGAAAGCGGTATCCCAGGCGGTGCTCTCATCACCGCCCAATTTGCTTTCGACCAGGGACGCGATGTCTATGCTGTCCCCGGTAACATTACCTCGGAAAAGAGCATGGGAACAAATATGTTGATCCGGCGCAATATCGCCACCCCAGCACTGTCACCAGAAGAGTTTTTAGCAGACACCGGCCTCGCAACGCTCGCTCCAACTCCTTCAACGCCAGGCTTTTCTTCTGCGGCAGAGGAGCGCCTTTATCACCTACTCGGCGGCGAGCCTATCCACGTTGATGCCCTGGCGGAACAAGCTCGCCTCCCCGTTCACGAAGCCTTGGCACACCTCCTGGAATTGGAATTTCGAGGGCTGGTGCGCCAGTTACCAGGTAAGTACTTCGTCCGCTCATTGTAGTCCCTAATCGGGGTCATCAACCCCGCTGGAGGAGCCGCCTAATTTTGCACCTAACTTCGTACCACAAGACACGCTTCCGCCCATGCCAGTGCTTTTTGAGCCTTTCCGCATCAAGGTGGTGGAGCCCATTCGCCTGACGACCCGTGCTGAGCGCGAAAGCCTTCTGCAGCAGGCCCACTACAATGTCTTCCGCCTCCGCTCAGCCGATGTGCTGATAGACCTACTTACAGACTCGGGAACCGCCGCAATGAGCGACCGCCAGTGGGCCGCAATGTTCCACGGCGACGAGGCGTACGCTGGATCCCACAGCTACTACCGTTTCATAGAGACCGTCGGCGCCTTGACCGGCATGCCCTACATTTTCCCCGTCCACCAAGGTAGAGCCGCCGAGCACATCCTATTCCATCTCCTGGGAGGCCCGGGTAAGATTATTCCCAGCAACACACACTTCGATACCACACGTGCCAACATCGAACAGACGGGTGCCGAGGCACTTGACCTCCCCATCGCTGAGGCTCTCTTGCCTGAGTCCCAATGCCCTTTCAAGGGCAATCTGGATGTAGCCAAGCTGGAAGAGCTCATCGAGAAGGTCGGTGCAGACCGCATTCCCGTATGCCTGTTCACCCTCACGAACAACACCCTCGGCGGGCATCCAGCCTCACTGGCAAATATCCGAGCGGTCAAGAAAGTTCTCTCCCGCTACGGTATCCCGCTCTTCCTGGACGCTTGTCGGATTGCTGAGAACGCATACTGTATTAAGCTGCGTGAGCCCGGCTATGTCAACCGAACTCCTTGGGAGATTGCCCAAGAGATTTTCTCCCATGCCGATGGTTGCTTCATGAGCGCAAAGAAGGACGGCTTGGCGAATATCGGCGGCTTCCTTGCCGTTCGAGATGTCACGCTGGTAGAACGAATCCAGCACCTTCTCATTCTCTGGGAAGGATTCCCCACCTACGGTGGGCTTGCCGGACGGGATCTGGAAGCTATTGCGCAGGGATTACACGAGGCCTTCCAAGAGGAGTATTTACACCACCGCATCCACTTCGTGGCCCATTTTGCCGAACAGCTACGGAGAACCGGTGTCCCGATTATCGAACCACCGGGCGGCCATGCAGTCTTTATAGACGCGGCACGATTTGCTCCCCACATTGCACCGGAACATTTCCCCGGACAGGCTATTGTTTGTGCTCTTTACGTCCATGCCGGCGTCCGTGCCGTAGAAGTCGGTTCCCTCATGATGGGAAAACGGGGAGCCAACGGAGACCATATAGCCCCGCCGCTTGAGTTGGTGCGCTTGGCAATCCCGCGGCGAGTCTACACGCAGAGCCACATGGACTATGTGGTGGAAGCGCTTGCCGAATTATATGCCACCCGAGACTCTCTCCGCGGCTTCCGCCTGCTCTCGGAAGCACCCTTCTTACGACATTTTACGGCAGTGCTGGAGCCTCTGTAATTGCCGCGGCCTCTATCTGGCGGTACAACGCAAGTACGCGCCGGACATAGGTCTGTGTCTCGGCAAACGGGGGAATACCACCATAGCGCAGCACCCGTGCCGGTCCGGCATTATAGGCGGCCAACGCTAAGGGTAGCTCGCCAAACCGGTGCAGCATCTGCTGCAAATAACGGCTCCCGCCGAGTAGATTGTCTTGTGGAGCAAATGGATCGGAAACACCGAGCTCGCGTGCCGTCTCTGGCATCAATTGCATGAGCCCCTGGGCTCCGGCTGGGGAAACCGCCCGGGGATTCCCTGCTGACTCAGCCCAGACAACCGCCGCGATCAGCGCCGGTGGCAAACCGGTCCTCGCCGACGCCTGCTCAATCCAACCCCAATATGGGCGCAGTGTTGCCAAAACACGCTGAGTGGGAGGGCCTACCGTCGGCTCTTCAGTATTCTCAATTCTCGGGCTCTGTACTGTACTGACCGCGGCTCCCACGGCACCGCTCCGCAACGGTAGCTCCTCCCCAGTCCAGTGGCGGTACAGCCATTCTGCAAGTCCCACACCCCTCCCACTCTGGGCGAGTGCCTCAGCGAAAGGCAGAAGCACAAACTCGTCCAACGGCCCCGCGCCAAAACCCGGCAGAGGCTCTTCTTCTCCGTCTTCATCTGCGAAGAGAGGTTGCTGCAGCGAGCGCAGGAGCTGGAACAACACCAAGGACTCAAAGCCTCGGGCTACAAAGGATAACCGTTCCCGCTCCACAGAGCTGTTCACCGTGTGCGATCCCAGACTTGCTGCTGGAGATGCTGTCGGTTGCAGAGTCTCTGTCATGGGCTACTGTACTATCAGCTCGCCACTCAGGGCTCCAGCTTCCTTCAACGCCTGCAAAATGGCAATCAAATCTCGTGGAGTTACCCCCAGGAGATTAAGGGCATTCGCCACATCTTGCACCGTGGCTGCTGCCGGCAGCGCTACAGCCTGACGTTGTTCTTGCTGTACCGTAATCGTGGCAATTTCTGCCACCTCGGTTCTGCCAAGCGTCAACGGTCGCGGCTGACTGATAATGACTTGACGCTGAATCTGCACCTCCAATCCGCCATGAGCCACTACTGCCGGCAGGAGCTGTACATTTCCTCCAACAACAATCGTGCCAGTTCGCTCATTGATAACAACGCGGGCGGGCGGCTCGGGTGTCACCTCCACAGCCTCAAGCTGAGCGATCCAGCGCATGAGTTGGTCTCGACTCTGCCCGGCTGGAAGGCGCACAGCAATTGTTGCAGCATCTACCACTGCGGCAGCCCCATCAAGCCCTGCTATGCCCTCCACTGCCTCAGCAACACGCTGCGCCACACGGAAATCCGGCTCGTGCAGAAGAATCCGTACCTGTTGTCCCCGAATCACCTCGGGAGAAAATTCCCGCTCTACCACGCCCCCCGCAGGCACCCGCCCAGAAGCAACGAAGTTGCGCAGAGCCCGCGTCCCCAACGCTCGAAATTCGTACCCACCGACAGACACAGCCCCTTGAGCTACAGCATACACAGTGCCGTCCGGACCTGCCAGCGGTGTCAATAATAGAACCCCACCCTGCAACGACTCAGCATCGCCAAGCGAAGAAACCTGCACGTCCAGTCGCATACCCGGTTTCGCAAAGGCCGGCAGAGTAGCCGTCACCATCACTGCCGCCACATTCCGCGTCCGCACAAGCAAGGGCGAGACACTGACCCCAAAACGGCGCAGCATGTTGGATACAGACTGCACCGTAAAGGCCGAGCGAGGCGAATCCCCAGTCTGATTGAGCCCCGTAACCAGGCCGTATCCAACCAGAGGTATGCCGTGAACTCCCTCAATCGTAGCGATATCCTTTAGCCTCGCAGCCGAGAGTGAAAGGACTGTCAAACCAAAGAGCGCCAGCCGCCACATTGGGACTTCCTCGTGCTTAGAATAACAAACGCAACAGTCGGGCAATCAAGCCCGGCTCCTGGGCCCGCGACACACTCCCATCCCCTTCGTAGATACACACCAACTCCGAAAGGGCATACGAGGGCACAGTGTTATCGGGGCCGATGTCTATTGGGCGCACCTTCCCCCGAACACGGATGTTTTGTTCCTCACCGTTGATGCGGGTCACGCGCTGCCCTTCCACGATGAGGTTGCCCAGCGTGTCTTTTCCAACCACCTGTACTGTCAACCGGGCACGGATACGCTCCGAGCGCGAGGTCTCACCGCGTCCATGAAACTGGGAACCACTGTGAAAACGCCCACCGGTCTGCAGTCCAAAGCGATTATAATTCCCTTGGGCACCCAGGCTGAGCTCGCTTCGGCGCTGCTCGCTCGTCTGCGCCGTGTTGCTGGCTTGGGACTCTTCCACAACCAGAATGGTCAGGACATCGCCGATCTGGCCCGCCCGGATGTCTGCAGTGAGCGAGCGGACACCATAGAAACTCCACTGTCCCCAACCCAGAGCGATCACACACGGAAAAACAAGAATGGCTTTCATGGCTGCGGCTCTGCTTGTCCAACCACCACTGTTGTTGCATCCACAACACGTGCACTCAAAATGCGCCCCGCTCCCTCTCGACGGACCCGGATCCAGCGGCCCGGCTCGCCCTCTTCCAGTGCTTGTGCCACTGTGCGCACCTCCACGTTCCCCGCTCGCGCTATCACTGTGACCCGGTCTCCACGACGGACGGCAGAATACAGCAGGCAATCTTCCCTGAACACCGGTGCCCCAGCAGGTAGATCGCGCCGAACACGAACCTTCCCCACCTCTTCCGCCCGGAGGCGCTGCCAATACTCCGACAGCCTCATGCGGCGTGGGCTGGACTCGACATCTGCCATCGTCAGCATTTGGCCTGCTCGAATGGGCTTACACAGGCGCAGCTCGGACGCTGTAACCCAAACCTTCCCCGATAGAACAAAGCGGCCTGCCCATTGTCCATGTGTCCAAGCCTCGATGACAAAACGCCCCTGCGCCACAAGGGAGCTATCGCTCATGCATCGTAGCTCAGTCACGTCGCGGCTTACCGTGAGCTGTCGCGGCCCATCCCCGATCCACTCGATCTCTATGGGAAGAGCGCCGACATGTGACCGCACGCACCCTTCAGCAATTTGATGCAGTTCCTGCCAACTTATTGTCCGCTGGGCCCAACCCTGGCTCACAAGCAGCAGCCCCACCCAGACGCCGATCCCAAGCCGGTGTATCATAGCAATCCCCTCTTAGCTTTTCAGGTTCACCGCTGCCTGCAGTAGCTCGTCTGCCGTACGAATCGCTTTAGCATTGAGCTCGTAGGCTCGCTGTGCCATAATAAGGCCAACCATTTCCTCTACCAGTTCCACATTAGAGCTTTCCAAATGCGCCTGCAGGATTTCACCGACCGATCCCTGCCCCGGTGTCTCTACCAGGGGCGGACCAGAAGCTGGTGTCTCGGCGTAGAGATTTTCCCCCAGCGCCCGCAATCCCGCCGGATTGACAAAGCGCGCCAGCAGAAGCTGCCCCAACACCTGTTCGCCGGACCCATCGGCTGCCACGGCAACAAAGACACCGTCCCGGCTGACGCGAAGCTGGGCGCTCTCTT
>JANWXA010000113.1 GCA_025055465.1 Candidatus Kapaibacterium sp. | reverse complement strand
AAAGTGGCCCACCGAAATTCCCCGGCCGAAGAAAGCTGCACGACGAAAGCGTCCGAGGCACCGCCGGCATGCTGAATCTGCCAAATGGGGGTAATGCGCAGGTCACCACTCGCAGTCATGCCAACAACTGTTACCAGCCGGTCTGGCGTCACTGAAACGGCGTAGGCGCGATCGTTGTCTGCCCCACCATAGTACGTAGACCAATTCCACACTCCGAAGGGGCCGAAGCAAACCACAAAGGCTTCAGTACCACCGTTAGGGGTGCGCTGAAAAGCATTGCGCACGGGAAAGTTCGGGCTGCTGGTCTCCCCACAGATGTAGATAGTGCGTCGCGCATCCACGGCAATACTGTATGCATAATCAGGTGCAGCCCCCCCAAAATAGGTGGCCCACACTCGCATTCCATCAAGTCGCATCTGAAGCACGAAGGCGTCTGCGTAACCTGCCAGAGAACCCTGAACTGCGTTCGCCGTCACGGGGAAATTGGTGCTACCAGTGTACCCCGTGATATCCACCATCCCCTGAGCGTCTACCACTACTGAGGTAGCAACGTCATCGCCGTTGCCACCGTAATATGTGGCCCAAATGCGTTGCCCGTTAGGAGAAAATTTCGCAATGAAAGCATCACTGCCCGCAGCCTTGCTACTCTGAAAGGCGTTGGCAACGGGCAAGTCCGTGCTCGTTGTGACCCCAACCAGGTAAATATTTCCATCGGCATCTGTAGCTACTCCGAGCGCGCGTTCGTTGCCGCTGCCACCGAAGTAGGTTGCCCATAGGAGAGTTCCAGTGGGGTCAAACTTTGCAATAACGGCATCTTCCCCGCCAGAATTTGCCCCCTGCCACGCATTGTGTACCGGAAAGTTCACTCCTAAGGTCCAGCCCACGACTGCGACCGATCCGTCAAACGCGGTCGCTGAAGCACGCAGTTCGTCCTGCGCTGTGGCACCAAGGTAAGTTGCCCACTCCACCGTCGGTTGGCCCCACATCCCTGGAGACAATACCACGAGCAAGAGGCAAATTGCCCAGCGCTGCATCATTCCCTCCGCCACTGTAGAAAAAGCGCGCCCGGCAGGACTCGAACCCGCAACCCCCAGATCCGAAGTCTGGTGCTCTCTCCAATTGAGCTACGGGCGCATCTATACAAATTTAGTAGCTTTCTAATCCTGCTGGCGCTATTGGGCGAACCCACACAAGCTCTTCCCGTTCCAAGCGCACAGAACCCAACACGCCCTTGACTTTTCGAACGTACTTGCGCCACGTGTATACCACGGGCACCAGCGTTGCCCAGCGTGCACGAGAATAGTACGCCACTATACCGGCAGCATATTCCAGTACTTCCCGGGGTGGTAGCTCATTTTTCCGGGGTCCTCGCAGAATACCGTGAGCCCCGGGACTTCCTCGCACATGTATAAAAAGATCATGCGGCCGAGCAAAACTGAAAGTGAGAGCATCGTTGCTCCGCGCATCCTTGCCAACATAGAGCTGAAAGCCTTTCTCCAGCGGAAAAAGACGAAAGCGTTCCCCGGTTCGCGTCTGAATCTCCCTCGCTGGGAAAAGCTCCTGAAGAGACCGCTCTACTTGCCGAAGTTGACGCACAAAAGTAGCCTGCACAATCTGCTGGTGGAGCTGGCGCAACGCCTCGAACATTTGCTGAAGTCGCGGTAGCCGCTGCTGCGCTTGGCGGAGGGAACCTTCCAAGCGGCGCGCCCGCTGAAAATAGTTCTCCGCGTTTTCCTGTAAGCTCCTGGCAGAGTTAAGCGGGATCCGGTGAGCTCGCCCCTCCCAATCTTTTAACTCCAGTTCCTCGACACCCCGGCGATGGAGATACGGCTGGGAGAGCAGCAAACTTCCCCAAAGCCGATAGAGATCTACACGGTCAGCTTGCTCCAGATGCATCTGGGTCTCTGTGAGCTGTCGCATAAGCCGCTTCTCGTACCATGCCACCTTCTGCTGCAGCTCAGCCCACCGATTCCGGAACTCTTCCCAGACAAGTGTTCGCCGAACGCGCTCGGCAACAGCCGCATGAACATTGGAAAACTTGGCAATCGTATGGGGGAACTCCTGCAACGGAAGCAGCGACAGCAGGGGCGGTCCATCAGGGCGGCGCAGCAGGAAGGCTTCACGGCTGCGCACAAGCTCTTCACACAGACTGTGCAGCTGTATTTCAACGAGGCTCCTCTCTGTTTCCGATAAGCTTCCCAAAAGGGTCCCAGACGGCAGCCCACACCGGTAGCAAAGCTCACGGGAATAAAAGGTGCCCAACTGGTGATAGCATTGCGCTAACGCCCGAACTAACGGGGTTTCTGGAGGAAAGTCCTGCCAACTCGGGCGCATCCGCTCTGCTCGGTGCCAGAATTCAACCAAAACTTTTGGGGAGCCACCAATCCAGCCTCGGAGGTCTCCATTAGGAGCGAAAAGAAGTGCACCACTGTGGGCTGTTCCGAAAAGAAACAGGAGGAGCTGCTCACCGCTGTCCAAAGAATACCGCACACAGCGCTCGGTCGCATGTAGTTCTATGCTCTGCACATGCTTGCCCCAAATTTCCTTTGCCCATGGAACGGTTTGCCTCGGCGGATCCCCCCAGAGATCCGGACGCCGAAAGAAGGTAGCAAGTCCTGGACGAAGATAGACTTCTACGACCCACGATTCGCCCGAAGGGAGTCGTATCCAGAGGAAGAGTCTGTGTCTTCCGCAGTAACGGAGAGCTTCTATTGCGAAGGGAAGTTGAGAAGAGAGCTCAGCAACAAGGCGGCGAAGTGTCTCCCGATGGGCAACCATGGGCGCGCGCCCGGCAGGATTCGAACCTGCGACCCTCGGCTTAGAAGGCCGATGCTCTGTCCTACTGAGCTACGGGCGCTTAGAACTCCCGATAAAACTTACTGCGCCGATCTTCAATAGCAGCCCGGTCACGCACGGCGTTATACCAGTAGTAATACGCCGAGGCCTTCGCGGTATTGTACAGGCGGCGATAAAGCTCGACAAACTGCTGTGATTCCATCTTCTTCGGGTCCGGAACATCCCGCTTAGTAACCTGCACAAGAAAATAAGCTCGCTCACCCCGGATCGGAGGGGCAATAGTTCCAACAGGAACCTGGTAAATCATTGTCGTTACGATGGGGTCATTCCCATACCCTTGCAGGAATCCATTGTCCTTGACCATCGAAGCTGTCTGAACCTGTACCTGGGGATCAATCTCGACAATCCGAGCCAGAATGTCAGCATCTCTTAGGCGCTGGTAAACGCTGTCAACATGGGCCCGTAGGACATCCAGTTTCTTGATGCGGCGAACCTTGTCCACAATCTCAGCACGGACATCACTCAATGGTTTGTAGCCCGGCTTGCGTTCATCGACGATTTGAGCAATAATAACCCCATAGGGCTTGAGCTCCATCGGATCAGATACCGATCCTACAGGGTTAGTGAAGGCAAACTCCGTCAGTGCACGCGATCCTAATACCGGTGTGGTTCGCTCAAAGAAAGCAGTCTCCACTGGGTTGCGCCGAAGGCGACGTGCCACTGTATCCAAAGGGATACCCTGCTGTACTTGCTGCTTGAAGCTGTAGGCCTCACGGAATATCTGATTCCGGCTAGTCGTACTCAACCCCACAGCCAGTTCAATTTCGCTGTAAGCAATTCGCTCACTGCTCCGGGCATGTACGGCAATAATATGGAAGCCAAAAGGGCTCTCCACAGGTCCAACGATACTACCGGGCGTAGCAGCAAAAGCCGCATCCTCAAAAGGCTTGACCATACGGCCGCGCGGGAACCAGCCTAAATCGCCCCCACGTTCTGCTGTTCCACGATCCTGGGAGTAGAGGCGGGCCAGTTGGGCGAAATCCTCGCCAGCCCGTGCTCGTTGCAAAATCTTTTGCGCCTCAGCTCGAGCACTGTCCTTATTAGTGCCGGAAGAAATTAGAATGTGGCTGGCATGAACAACCGTCGTGTCCCCGGGTTCACGGCGGTCTACGCGGAAGAAATATATCTTACCCATGACCTCCACTGGTCCAACAATAGCCCCCACGGGCTTTCCACCAAAGTGTGCAGCCTTCTGTGGATCTATGCTGGCCACAGAGCTCAACCCGTAGCTGCGTCCTTGATACTCTGCCATCAACAGTGTAAAAACAGAGTCCCGCTGGGCCTCTGCTGCGTGTTCCAGTTCGCCTCGCATTCGCTCCAAGCGCTTGCGAAAGGTGGCAGTATCCTGCGCAGTGGGCTCCAGTGGGAAAATGACATACTTGAGCTTGCGCGCAGGCTTCTTTTGGCGAAAGGCATCCCGATGTTTCCTATAGTAGGAGTCTACTTCCGTGTCCGTGACGGCAACATCCTGATCTGGAATACGATCTATGCTGTAGGCAACGTAGGTTGCTTCAGCAAAGCTATTCTCCACAACGTACTGGCGACGTAGATAGCTGGGCGAGACAATGCTCCCGATAGCGCTAACCAGGGAGCGCAGGTGCTCACGAGTGCGATTCTGGCGCAAGAAGTCCTCAATGCGAAGCAAATCCCGTTTCCATCGCTCCACAGCTTCCACAGGATCAACCCCGCTGTTAGGATCAATGTAATCCACAAGTCGGTCTGGTTGGGTCACCAATTCAATATAGCGCTCCTGATGGAAACGCCCGGCTGTGTCTGTAAAGGGTTGCCGCATATAGTCAGGTGGGTTGTCCAAGAGGATATCCAGCAGTTCATTGCGGGATACAGAGAAAGCTGCTTTCGCGGCCTCCTGGCGCAGCAAAATTTCCTCTACCATAATGTCCCAAATGCTCTGTCGGATTCCAGACTCATCTACGGTAGCCTCGTCTCCGGCTGCTTTACGCTGCTGCTCCGCCTGCTGCTGAACACGCTCATTGAAATCCGCATACCGAATCGTTTCACCGTTTACCCGCCCGACAACAGCCGTCGCCGGATTTTCACCCAAATGCAAGATGTTTTGGATATCGGCATCGGTTGCCACCATGAAGGCGATAAAAACAACAGCAAAGATCGCCAGCAGATACGGCGAAACTTCGCGCATGCGCGAGATAACACCCATGACGTTGTATGGTTATCGGTCGAACTTGTTCTCAAAAGCATACAAACTTACAAAGCCGAAACAAGGACGATAGCCCGTGACAACAATAGCCCGAGAGAGGTATCTACCATGCAGATCCCCACTCTACGAATACCCACGCCCTTTGGAGAACAAGGTCCCACTATCTTTGTAGCTGACGGTTGGTTGCACACCCCAAACAACGGAGAACTGTTTCAATGCGCACAAAGTTTGTGTTAGACGAAGACCAGCTCCCTCGGACGTGGTACAATGTACTGGTAGACTTGCCCGAGCTTCCGCCCCCTCCGCTACACCCTGTCACAAAGCAAGTACTGCAGCCCCAGGACATGGCAGCCCTGTTCCCGGAAGAGCTCATTCTGCAGGAAGCAGCTGCGGGTCCGTATGCCACACGGTTCGTTGACATCCCAGAGCCTGTCCGGGATGCTTATCGGCTTTGGCGTCCTACACCGCTGTACAGAGCCCATCGCCTGGAGCGCCTACTGGACACCCCCGCAGAAATTTACTATAAGTTTGAGGGAGCTTCGCCCACGGGTTCCCATAAACCAAACACAGCCCTGGCCCAAGCCTTTTATAACCAGCAAGCTGGAATCAAACGTCTCACCACTGAGACAGGAGCAGGCCAATGGGGAAGTGCCTTAGCTTTTGCCTGCAACTACTTCGGGTTAGAATGCAAGGTGTACATGGTTAGCGTCTCGTATCACCAGAAACCGTACCGCCGGATATTGATGGAGCTGTACCGTGCGCATGTTGTGCCCTCCCCTTCACCGGACACTGCCGCAGGGCGGCACTATTTAGAGCAGAACCCCTCCCATCCCGGTTCTTTGGGCATCGCCATCAGCGAAGCCGTAGAAGACGCCTTGCACCGGGAGGATACCCACTATTCCTTGGGGTCTGTCCTCAACCATGTCCTCATGCACCAGACAATCATTGGGGAAGAAGCCCTGCGCCAGATGGAGATGGCAGAGGCATACCCCGATATTGTCATCGGTTGTGTCGGAGGTGGGTCTAACTTTGGCGGGATAGCATTGCCGTTTGTACGGGAAAAGCTGCTCAACGGGCGCTCTACCCGTATTATCGCTGTAGAGCCCACAGCGGCCCCTTCGCTAACCAAGGGGGTCTATACTTACGATTTCGGAGATACTGCCCGCATCGTACCACTCCTCAAGATGCATACACTCGGCTCCTCCTACGTCCCTCCCCCCATCCACGCCGGCGGACTCCGTTACCACGGTATGGCGCCTATCGTCTCGCATCTCTTCGCGAAAGGAATTATAGAGGCAGTCGCAATTCCTCAACGCAGAACCTTCGAAGCAGGGGTCCTCTTCGCCCAAGCTGAGGGGATTGTACCAGCACCGGAACCATGCCACGCCATCCGAGTTGCCATTGACGAAGCTCTCCGCTGCCGCGAAGAAGGTACCAAGCGCGTTATCCTCTTCAACCTTTG
>JANWXA010000112.1 GCA_025055465.1 Candidatus Kapaibacterium sp. | reverse complement strand
TACACAGAGCCAGTGTCAGCACTTCGTGGACACAATGCTGCGTGTCTCTGAGTATGCTCTTCGCCGTGGGTTTGTACCGGCGACGCTGGCGCAGATTGCCCACTGGGTGCGGAATTCCCCTTCGTGAAGGGAATGTGGCCTTGGCGCTCGCTGTTGTTTTGTGGTTGCCCTGTACTCAACGTCCTTTGGGCGGGAACTTTGGTGGATTCCCTCAAGGCTGACACTGCCCGGTACGCTTTTCCGATGGTGGAAGTGGAGGCCCGGCAGCCACTGGCCGAGCAGATGGGGTTTCTTCCTACCAGGGTGGTTCCCGTGCAGGAAGTTGCCCGTCAAGTGGCATGGCAGGGGGCGGAGGCGCTTACAGGGTTGCCGGGGGTCCTCGTACGGGACTATGGCGGAATGGGCGGGTTGAAAACTGTTTCTGTGCGCGGCTTGGGGGCAGTGCAAACGCTGCTGCTCTGGGAAGGCATCCAGCTCAACACGGCGTTGCATGGTATCTACAACGTAGGGAACATCCCTGCGATATTCGTGGAAGAGCTCGTGCTTGTTGGAGGCGGGAATTCTGCCGTTGCCGGGGCCCACGCCGGTTCGGGGATTATTCTGCTGCGCACTGTGCCATCAACATTGTTTCCCTTGCTCCGTGCTGTGTTGGGCATGGGCAGCTTTGGCGAGCAACGGGTGGGGATTCAGGGGACTATCACTGGGGCTCACAGTGTTGCAAAAGTTGGTCTTCAGTACACGGCTGCGCGGGGCGATTATCCCTTCCGCACGCGCCAGTTTGGTGAACTGCGGACGGAAAAGCGGCAGAATGGGGACTACATGGGGCTGGCGCTTTTGTGTGCCGGCGTGTACGAAGGGCGGCAGTTTCACGGAGGGCTGCAGTGTCTTGTGAACCGTAGCCAGCGTGGGGTTCCGGGCTCTGTTGTCCAGGGGCGAGTAGAGTTTGCGCAAGCCCGGCTGGACGAGTCTGAATTGCTTGCCGTGGTGTGGTTGCGCATTCCCTCGGTTGGGATAGAGTGGCGTTCGACAGGGCGGCATGGATGGTTACAGTATCGGGATCCGGAGGCTCGGATCTGGGGACCTCGTGGCGCTTACGACGACGCCACTGCATGGGAAGCCTCCATGTCCCTGAAATGGGGCGGTGTTCTCTGGGGGATGTCCACTGAATTTTGGGCGGGGGCGCGTCGGGAAGCGGTTGTTGGGACATTGTTACGTCCACAAGGGCAGGATGCAGTGGAGCGTCAGAGCGCTGGACTTGCAGCCCTCGTTCGGAGTACGATTGGTCTTGGGGAGCTCTTCGGTAGTGTCCGATGGGAGGCGCACCGACAATATGCTCCGGGGTTTTCCCCTACGGTTGGATTCCAGCGCATGTTCGGTCGCTTCCGGCTACAGCTCCAGTGGAGTCGGAATTTCCGACCACCCGCCTTTGCAGAGTTGTACTATTTCAATTTCGGGAACTCGAAGCTGCGCCCGGAGAGAACAAGTTCGTGGAACATGGGCCTGGAATGGCGCCCGGAAACGGGGGTGCAGCTCCGGGCGGACCTGTTCTCGCTTTGGGTGCGCGACCAGATTCTGGCGGTTCCGCGCAGCCCAGTTTTCTGGAGTGCGCAGAACATCGGGCGTGTGTGGAGTCGTGGCGTAGAGATTAGCGCTACTGGTCGCGTGTGGGACTGGATACAGTTATTTGGCCAGGTGACGTGGCAGAGGGTAGCCGACCTGACGGGGAATCCGTATACCCACGGCCACCAGCTTCCTTATGTCCCTGTAGTTATGGCTGCACTACGCGGAACTGCGTCGTTGTCGCCAGCAGAAGTCATGCTTCAGCTTACCGCTGTGGGGGAGCGCTGGAGTCAGCCGGACAATGCGCCAGATAGCCGCCTACCCCCGCATGCTCTCACGGATGTTGTTCTGAGCTACAGCTACACCCCTACTCCTATAGTTGCAGCCACTGCGCGGCTCGCCTTTCGCAACGTTCTGGATACAGCCCATGAGCTCGTGCGCGGCTATCCACTGCCTGGCCGGTCGTTGCGGGTGGAATTGGAGTTGCGGTGGACTCCTCAAGGAGACTCGGTTTCCCATGCACGCCATTGAAGGCGTGCTGACCGCGGTGGACTTCCGTCCAACTGCAATGGGAAGAGATTGGGCAACGAGTGGAAGAGCTGGCTTTCACCAAACCAGATGGCCGTTCCGTAAGCGAAGCCACAATGCAGGTCCAATGGACTCTGCCGTGCAAAAGCAAAGTCAGCATCGGAGCGGAGGGGTCCGATAGAGAGCATACGATGGGTACTTTCATATTGGGGGCGGCGTCCATCGCCGATGCTGCCGGCAAGGACATCCCACAGTGCCGTGAAGAGCCAGATAGTATCACCGTCAACAATACGAAGGGCAATACCCGTTGGGGACACGACGAGGCTGTCCTGGCTTTGGGATATGTATGGTGCTTCCTGGTATGCTGGTGTTAGTCGAGTGGCGAAGACAGCACGTTCGCCCGCTCTGTACCATCCTGTTTGCCAGCGGGCATAGACAACTGCTGGTTGGCCAAAACGTCGAGTGGGGAAAAGTGTATCCTGCTGCCCACGGTACGGCAGGCCGCGGATATCGAGCATCCAGGCTGTGTTACCTCGGAGGCTGCCGAGGGAATCTGTTGCCAGCATACAATGGTTTGGAGCGTGGCGTATGCCAGTTCCTCCGTGCCAGAGTTGGGCGACGGTGAAAGGCCCATCGCGCAGAAAATGAACGAGGTCTAGCACAAGCACCTGTACCGGAGATCGGATCACAATAAGGAGGCGTTCCCATGCATACCCTGCTTCTTCATCCACAAGCCGAAGGCGGGCATATCCTAAGGGGCGGAATTCCCAGGCATCCACTTTCACAGTACGTACGATGCGATGTGTCCCAGCATGGCGAAGGAATTCCCACAGGGATTGTCCCGCGCCTGGTTTAGCAGGGCGAACCACGACCCGGTTGTGGAAGTATTCTGCTCGGTATGCTCCAAAAGGTCCGGAAGGAACAGCTTCCCGATAACCTGGGTGTGTCAGCAGTAAAGCTCCGCGGTGGAGAAACCACACCAGCGATAGCTCATCAGAGTGGCCGTGCGATCCCTTCTCTTCCTCGATGGGCAAAGATTGGTGGAGAAATTTCTGAATGCGCCAACCGTAAAGGGGGGCATCGCGATAATTGAGTAGCACGTATGTATCTGCCGTATCCCAGCCTGTCCGGAAGACCAGTTTTTTCACGATGGCGTCGTCGCTGCACCAAAGGAAGCTGGGTTCGGGTAGAGAGGGGACAAGCGTCGTATCAGCCCATCGAGCTGCATCCCAGAGGATGAGCGCGCGATAGGGAGGGAGGGGGGAGCGAGGTTGCAGCCATCGCCGTGTGATCTGTGCTGCTGCCCAGCGATACTGCGATTTTTGGAATCGAGCAGCTGCCCACTCAAAGGTGGCCACGAATTCAGCGGCCGTTTCCCATGGATTCCGAGTATCTCCGAAGGGAGCAACGGCACCGAAGGGTGCCACGAGCTGGAGAGCAGCCTCCAGCAACAGGGGCAACTGTGGTAGGCTCCAGAGACTGGAGTCGGCACATTCACCATAGAGCAGCAGGGCATATAGCCAGATACCCCAGTAGAGCTGCGCATCCTCCAGAGGCCAGCTTTCACGGCTTTCAGCAACGAGCGCTCGGGCCACATAGCGCCACTGCTGTGCGTTGGGAGCTTCTGGATAAGCCTGAGCAGCCAGCTCCAGCCCAAGGGCGCGGAGCACGGCTCGGTTAATTGCCCCCCACTCGGGGAAGTGCAACGCGTGTTGCGCGCTCGCTACGATGAGCTGTTGCAAGTACCTCCGCCGATGAGGGGATAGGGCGGCTTGAATCCGATGGTATGCACGGCAGAAAACCGGGAAGGCGAAGAAATCGGGGACAGGAGGGATCTGTTGAGCATACTGGGGAATGCGCTGGCGCAGCATGGAGGGATATGCCTGCCGCAGCGTATCGTAGAGGGCCAACCAATGGAAGGCAACCTCGGCATAGGCAAGATTGCGGCTCTCTTCATACAGTGCTGCCGCCAGCCCTGCAACTGCCGCGGGTTCCAGAGGAGGCTGAAACTCCTGAGTGCCCTGTGGGAAGAAGTGAGCCCTCCACAGCGCAATTTGGTCGGGAAGATTACGAAGTGCTGCAGTG
The DNA here is from genome assembly GCA_025055465.1 of Candidatus Kapaibacterium sp. Taxonomy (GTDB): domain Bacteria; phylum Bacteroidota; class Ignavibacteria; order Kapaibacteriales; family HRBIN21; genus HRBIN21. Next base: position 2,323 of record JANWXA010000112.1, on the reverse strand, counting down.
TAACTTTCCCGTACTAACTGCTGGTATGGTGCAGCAAGGAGGCCATAGCTAAGAAGTACCGCTACCCCAGAGTAGACAATCCCCATAAGGCTGCCAGCAGAAGTCCTACAAGAAGCCATGCCCCGCCAAAGCCCAGAATGTCCTCCCACGACGGTTTCCCAATCTCCCATGTCGAGCCAGGGAGGAGCTTCAGTGCCTCTCCGCGCTCCGGCTCTTGTAAAATGGACTCCAGGGCTTGTCGGTCTGCTTCCGGGGTGGGCTGTACAGGTACACGAAGACGTGCAAAGAAATGCTGTAAGGCTTCTGAAGGGATCGGACGTGTCAGCAGACTCAGGAGAATTAGGAGTGCGAAGGGGAAGAGCGCGTCGAAGGCAAATCGGGCCGCATTGAGTTCGGCCTTTGTCCAGTGTCGGAGGTCGAGCCCGAAACACGAGAGCAGCCACAGCTCAGCGTGGAACCGTCCCTGACCAACGCGCGGCGAGTTCGGGTCTGCGGGGTTTTCCCGCAATACGGTTTCAAAGAAAATACCCGTCGGGGGGATAACCGTGGTATGTTCAATGCGCTCGCCAACCCTCTGGGCTCGTCCCAGTTGCACATCTTCCACGGTGGCTGCCCGATGGATGTTCTCTATTCGAACTGTTGTCTCCAAAGTGAGCGCTGGGTGTGCACGCGTCCAAGGAAGCACAGGGAATAGGTGCGGGATACCGATATACAGGAGGAAGCATGCGGCAACCTGCACAACAACGGCTGTGCGTGTCAGCCGCCTCCACAGAAATCCCAGCCAGATAGGGGCACCAAAAATTGCCGGCAGCGTTATGAAATATTTGAACAAATCCAGCACATTATTGACCCAGAGAGCCACAGCAGCTGCGCCGAAAAGAATGACGACAACGGTCACGCGCCCAACCAAGACATAGTGGTGTTCGGGACGTCCAGGTACAAGAGGGGTGTAGAGATTGCGGACAAACAGAGCCGCGTACGTTAGTGTATTTGTGTCCATGGTGGACATATTGGCTGCGAACATCCCTATCAGCATTAGTCCAGTGAGCCCTGGACCGAGAAACTCTCGCATGAGGCTGCCCCAAAGCAACTCTGGATCATGCAGTTGTCCGGCGAAGAGAGCTGCCCCCACGAGGCCGATGAGTGCCCAGAAGAGCATAACGATGCGCTTAGCAAACATGCCGCCCAGCAGTCCCACTCGTGCAGCTCGTTCGCTCTGTGCCGAGCCAGCAATTGGGACCAGAGGCGCCGAGGCGATAATGGAAACCAGGTTGGCTAATGACATTGCCATGACGGTCAGCACGCCGTAATCGGTCAGTGCTGGATTTCCAAAAACTGCGAAAAAGTGCTCGGGCAGGCGCTCGCGCAGCCCTGAAAAGCCGCCCACGGCGAGCATTCCTGCGGGGATAAGCAGGCAGGAGAAGCTCAGGATCAGAAATCCCTGTAGCACGTTCGTCCAGGCGGCGGCAGCAAAGCCCCCTAAGAGGGTGTAAAGGGCAACCACGGCAGCGAAGAAAAGATAGATGGTGGTAGGCTCGACGTAGGAGATGATGCTGCGGAGTTCGCCTCGCTTCGCTCGCTCGTGGAGCTCGACCAGCCGTTGACGGTCGGCCTCAGAGAGGCTTTCTAAGTCCTGTGCCTGCAGGCGGTGATATTCGGCGAAGAGAGCTACTTGCTGCCGCTCTTCAGCCGTGTACGCTGCTGGAGGCTTTATTAGGAGTGCCGATGCTGTTTTTCCTGCGATGACGAAGCTTACCGCCCCGCCGATTATCGCCATCAGCACTGTGAAGCCCGCGTAGAGGCTTGCCAAAAGATGGCTTTGGAAACGCTCTATGAAGAAGTCGCTGAGCGTTACAATGCGCGAGCGGCGATATAGCGTGGCAATGAACCAGTAGAAGGGGGTCAGGAAAAGCACCAAGTACTGAATCCACATCCCGCCCAGCCCCTGCCGGAACACTTCTCGGCTAATGGCGACGGCTTGGTCAGCGTTGGTGGCGTTCCCAAAACTCAGGAAGAACTGCACGAATGTCCGTAGGCGGCGCCCCGCCAGGAAGAAATCTTCTTGGCTTTGCTGGCGCTTCCGCAGGCGGTAGCCTATCCAAACGATGGCAAGCACGTAGGTGGCGATAACCAAGGCATCTATCCAATGCAGGCCCCACAGCATGGCGTTAACGACGCCGAGTACGCCATTCGTATTCGTATTTCGGCAGGCTCAGCCACAGGCGACAATAGTGCTCGTAGCGCCACTTAGGGATATGCCCCTGCTCGACGGCAGCCCGCACTCCACAGTGAGGTTCGTGAATATGGCTGCAAGGTTGGTACT
>JANWXA010000111.1 GCA_025055465.1 Candidatus Kapaibacterium sp. | reverse complement strand
CAACGCTGAGGAAATAGAGATTCGCTTCTACACTGCCTCCGGCCGTTCCATCCGCCGTATGGTTTTCCCCACAACATCCCCGACTGAGGCCTTCGGCTTCTTACGAGGCGGCACGGGTATACCCACAAGCCCCGGGTATCACGAAATCTGGTGGGACGGCACCGACGATGATGGGCGTCCTGTTGCGAATGGGGTTTATCTCTACCGATTACGGGTCCGAGCTGGTCAGACCACAATAGAGCGGCGTGGCAGTGTGGCGCGTGTACGCTAAGTGGCTTCTGTGGCTGTGGGCAAGTCTGGGTCTCTATGCCCAGGATGAACGCTATGCTGCAGCATTTCTGGAAATCCCCCTGGGGGCGCGTGCCCTTGGTATGGGAACAGCCTTCACTGCCATTGCCGACGATGCGTGGGGATTCTACTGGAATCCAGCCGGTGTGGGACTCTTGCCCTCGACAGTTTTGCTCTCAGGCATGTATAGTTCGCAATACGGTTCCCTCGGTTCACCGCTGGCCCACTTTTTCCACGTTGGCCTCACCCTCCCAGTGTCTGGGCTCCAAGTAGCACTCAACTGGGAACGGTTCACCGTGCCTGACTTGCGTCGCTACCCTGACTTGACCAGGGTTCTCTCACCGCAAGAGCGCGAGGAACTGGTACGCCGGGCCGGGCAGGGCGAATTTATTCCGAACGCCAACGATGCTTTCTGGCTAACGCTGGCACGGCTTTTCGTCGTGCCCATAGACTTTGGCTGGATGCGCTTCGCTGTACCAGTAGAGTTCCCCGTCGGGGTCAACTTTAAACTCGTGCGTGAGTCCATAGCCGAGCACAGCGCCTCTGGAATAGGTGTAGATGCCGGCACCATCGTGCGGATTAACCTGAAGGATATTACCTTTGACGAACACTGGCCACGCCTGACGCTGGGTATGTGCGTGCGCGACGTCGCTGGCACACGGATTCTCTGGACAACACAACGCCCCCACCGTATTCCTACCTCTGCACAATGGGGTGTCTCACTCACCCAACCACTGGAAATGTGGCGTTTGGAAGCAACGGTAGCTTACGACTACGATGGTCGCTACACCGCCCCTCACCGATATGGCGCCGAACTTCTCTATCGCCGTAGTTTTGCTCTCCGATTCGGGCTCCGCCATGGAGTACTCACCCTCGGAGCCGGTGTTGACGCGGGATTCTTAACGGCTGACTACGGCTTTTTAGCCGACAGTGATGAGCATCTCGGGAACGTGCATCGTTTTGCTCTAACTCTCCGGCTGGAGCGTATTATGGAACGTCTGCGATGACGGGTGTAGTCTCTCTTCGTTACTGTACGGCTCTTATTCTGCTCATCAGCGGCTGTGGAGCCCCCACGGCACCTCCCCTGCCAACCCTGCCGGCACCGCGGTGGGTGCCGCGTACCCACGACACTGCTGCAACGGAAACCGGAGTCCGCCCCTGGCCTGAAGCCTCTGCAGACGGCGTTGGCGGCATTCGCCTGGAATGGCATGCCCTGAACCCGCTGGAAGTCGGCGGTTACCGCATCTATCGCAGCGACACAACCGATGCCAACGGTACCCCTACCCGATTCACCGAGCTGGTAACACTGGAGTACGGCACAACTGCTGAAGACACTGCTTACGTAGATCGCGCCGTTCAGCATTGGCATATGTACCACTACCGTGTCCACGCCCTGGACCGATCACCGCAGCGCCGCGAAGGCCCCCCGTCCGAGATTACGCGCTTTATGCTGGAACCACCCCCTATCCCCATTGCACCAGTCGGGGAAGTACACCCTGACTCTGTTGTCTTCCGGTGGAGTAATAACGTGGGTTATGTCGTCCTTCGCGTGTTTGAGGCAGATACGTCTAACCCAGACCTTATTCTCCATCCCGTGTGGGTCTTTGCCGGGGCACCCATGGACTATTCCAACCCACGGATTCGCTACAACCAAGACGGCCGTGCCAAATCACTGCACCCCGGTAGACTTTACCGCTGGCGCATTAGCCGCGTTACACCGGGGCGTCCTGAGCGAGGCGCAACATCCATTTGGCGTACATTTTGGGTCAAACAATGAGCCTTCCTCCAACATTGCGGTACTGCTGTATCCTCTTGCTCGTGCTCCCAGCCCTGCTGCAGGCACAACAGTCGCGAGACCTTTTCGGCAATCAGCGGGAAAGTCCCCAACAGCGCCTTTTCCCCTACTCAGGGCTTGGCGGTGCCGCTTACTACGATCTAAGCTTCGGCACCGGCCTGACAATCCCAGTGAATCTCTGGGGATATGTTCGGGCCCCCGGACGCTACATTGTTCCAAGCTCTACAACGCTTGTCCAACTCCTCTCGTTCGGCGGCGGCCCCACGGAGTATGCACGGCTTACCGATGTTCGCGTCATTCGTGACGTTCGCGTGGACACTACCATCATTGAGCGCGTGCTGGTGTATAATCTGGAACTCTACCAACGTACTGGCGATCCCAGCCAAAACCCAATTTTATATCCGGGTGACACTGTTATCGTGCCCGGTGGGGCCTTGAGCACGCTGGAGGTCGTAGTTAGCGTTGTCCGCGACGTCCTGCTCATCCTTCAGGCCGCGGTGACATTGGTGCTCTTCTTCCGCGGTGGACAATGAACCGATTCACCACAGCCTGTCTGGCACTTCTCCTAACGGGATGCCCCGGTGCTAATCCCCCAGAGGAGCAGCACCTGAGTTTCTGGCACTTTTGGAGCGAGCCCTCGCATCGGGCAGCCCTATACGAACTACTCCGAGAGTTTGAGCGTCGCTACCATTGTCGGATTGAAGTTACAGAACTGACGTGGAACGAAGGGAAGACAAAGCTACTGGCAGCCTTTGATGCTGGGAAGCCCCCAGACGTACTGGAGTTGGGGTCAGACTGGGTAGCGCAATTCTCCAGTGCCGGCGTTCTATGGTCCCTCCCTCCAGACAGCATTCCTATGCAGCGCTTTGTCCCCTTTTCCCATCCTCCATGCTACTGGTCCGACACACTTTATGCCGTCCCGTGGATTGTGGATACCCGTGTCCTGTTTATCAATCGTACGGCCCTGCGGAGTACCGAGCCTTCGGCTGTCCCACCGCGCACTTGGAACAAGCTGCTGCAGCTTGCCGAACGCCTCCACCGTCCGCCCACCCTGTATGGCTGCGGCGTTAATGGTGCCGATCCTCACCGGCTCTACAAGAAGGTCTTGCCCTTGATTTGGAGCTTTGGCGGGGATGTACTCGCACACCACGGCACCACAACACTCAGCCATCCTGCGGTTGTAGATGCAGTGCGCTTCTACGTTCGGCTTGCCCAGACAGGGCTTATCGAAACACAGCGCCAATTAGACGATGCTTTCCTCCAAGGGAAGCTGGGATTCTGGATCTCTGGGGCGTGGCTTGCGGAAAAACTTCGTCAGCAGCCCCCCACTTGGGAGTACGCCATTACCCCTCTACCGGGCAGACATCCTGATACACCCGGCATATCATTTGCTGGTGGGGAATACCTCGCCATCAGTGCGGCCTCTCCTCGGAAGAATTTAGCCCTTGAACTTGTCCGCTTTCTCACTGACGGCGAACAAGCCGTGCGGTTCTGCCGCGCTGTTACCGAGGCCGGTTTTCCTGCTGATCAGCGCTTTCTCCATGATTCGGTGTTATTGCAGACCCCATATCGCCGTGTCTTTGCCGCACAACTGCAGCATGCACGCATGACCCCTGTTCATCCGCGCTGGTTGGATATCGAAGCTGCACTGGAGAACGCTATCGTAGAAGCCCTTTACGGCATTCGCCCGCCGGAGGAAGCCCTACTACAAGCACAGAAAATCCTCTCGGCTCTCCCATAGCGTATAGCGGGGGGGCCTTATCGCTTCATCCCCTGGTCGCTGTCTCCTACACAGGGTCGGCTCTATGGTCTACGGAGTATATGGCAGAGGTAGCAGCCGCCTTGTAGGGACTTCCGGGGACAGCGTCTCGTTGTCATACGCTGCTCTCGGCGTAAGAGACTCCGTGTTCCGGCTCCAGAGAGACCAGCCATCGCAGAGTACCATTCCAGCGTTGCGGTTCGGGCAGCTCTACACAGCAGATGGCTCCTGGGGAAAACGACAACCGGAACTGAGAAGCTCCGCACAGCTCACGAATCCATGTGGGCATGCTCGGCGCATGCCCGACCAGAAGCAATTGCTCACATCTGACAAAGGCTATCAGAAGAGCTTGGAGTCCGACCGTGGAGCCGGTGGGCGAGAGGGAAATGTCACTGATGATGTCCCGCGTGTAACCTAAACCTTCAGCGACAATCTGCGCCGTTTGCAGGGCCCGCTGGTATGGACTACTAATAATCCAGTCTGGGCGGACTTGTAATGCCCGCACCAAAGGCAAAAGCTGCTGGAGCTGTGCTCGTCCCTGAGGGCTAAGCTGCCGAACAGGATCACCGATACCTGTACCAGCTTCCGCATGGGCATGCCTCATGAAGCAGAGTAGCATCGTCGGCTACGCGCTCTCCTGTGCTGTGGTACAGACACATGGTCAACTCACTTGAGGATCGTTAGACTTGGACTGCATCACGCGCTCAGCTACGATTTCAGCAACATCCCGTACCCGTACTGTCTCCGACCTCCCCAATTCTTTGACTCCGTCGGTCAGCATCGTCATGCAGAAAGGACAGTTGACAGCGATAGTGGAAGCACCTGTCTGGAGCAATTCCGTCGTGCGCTCCAGGTTGACTTTAGTACCCATCCGTTCCTCCATGAACATGCGGCCACCACCAGCGCCACAGCAGAAGCCTCGGTCAGCAGCTCGTTCTGGCTCGTGCACCGCAACATCGTGCAAGACACTCAAGAGGATCCGCGGCGCCTCATACTCGCTATTATAACGCCCCAGGTAGCAAGAGTCGTGGTACACAACCGTTTGCATCATCGCCGCAGCATCCCCTTCTTGTGCTGTCTGTAGGTGGCCTTCTTGCAGCAAGCGACGTAGAAACTGCGTATGATGGTAGACCTGGTACACACCGCCGAAGTTTGGGTACTCATTCTTGAGCGTATTATAACAGTGGGGACACATCGTGACAATCGTGCGAACCCCATAGCGATTCAGCGTCTCCACGTTCGCCCGCGTGAGCATATCAGCGAGATACTCATTGCCGCTGCGACGAGCCGGATCACCAGTGCAGCGTTCCTCAGCACCTAAGATGCGGACGCTTACACCGGCCGCTGTAAGCAACTGTACGATTGCCCGTGCAACCCGCTGTGCCCGCTGATCATAACTACCAGCACAGCCTACCCAGAAGAGCACATCGTAACTGCTGGTGTCTTCAGCTAAGGTCTTGACGGACAGACCCTCTGTCCACGCCGCCCGATCGGCCGCTGCAAAAGACCATGGCGTGGCGTTGGTCTCCAGATTCCCATAAGCCGCCTGTAGTTCCGTGGGAAACTGTGCTTCCATCATGACCATCCCGCGGCGCAGCTCTACGATGATAGGCACGTGTTCAATCATGACAGGGCACTCTTCCATGCATGCCCCACAGGTGGTACACTGCCAGAGCGCCTCTGGCGGGATATAATCGCCCACAAAGCGCTTCTGCAGTACCGCTTCCTCCTCCGCTGTGAGCTCTCTCCCCTGCTGCTGCTTTATCAATAGCGGCATCCGGTCCAATGTCCGCTGGCGCACTGCTACAACAATTGCGCGCGGATCCAACACTTTGCCCGTCTGAGTAGCAGGGCAAACACTGGTGCAACGACCACAGTGCGTACAGGTGTACCCATCCAGGATACTTTTCCACGATAGGTGCTCCACATCCGTTGCCCCGAATGTCTCCGTACGCTCTTGCGTGAAATCTATCGCCTCCAGTGCATTGACCGGACCAACACGCGAAAAAAAGACATTCGGCACCGAGGTTAGCACATGAAGGTGTTTAGAAAAAGGCAAATAGTTGAGGAACAGTAAAATGAAACCTATGTGGAACCACCAGCCGATTTCAAAAAGAAGGCTATGAACTACCCAAGCCTCTTATTCCCGTTTTAGGCAAGCCCATGATTCAGGTCGTCATTAATAATTTGCGTCCAAAAGCGCCACATCGTTTTATTTTCATTTGCCTTCAAGAACATATGGAAAAATATAATGTCGCAGATAAGCTGAAAACGTGGGCGGGTGAAGGAACAGAGGTCGTTACCGTGAATCAAGTTACCGAAGGGGCGGCTTGCACCGTCTTGCTTGCAAAAGACTTCATTAACAATGACAACCCGATGATGATAGCAAACAGCGACCAATGGGTTGATATTGACATCAATCAATATCTTGCGACTATGGACGCTAAAAACGCCGATGGAATGATTATGACGATGTGGGCAGACGACCCGAAATGGTCTTTCGTGCGTTTCAATGAACATCAAGAAATTGTTGAGGTTGTTGAAAAGCAAGTCGTCTCGAATGAAGCGACGGTTGGCATCTACAATTTCAAACGCGGAATGGATTTTGTGAACGCAGCAGAACGAATGATTGCCAAGAATTTCCGCGTCAATGGTGAATTTTACGTCGCTCCTGCTTACAACGAAATGATTGCGGAAGGCAAAAAATTAGT
>JANWXA010000110.1 GCA_025055465.1 Candidatus Kapaibacterium sp. | reverse complement strand
GAGCCCCCTGCGTACAGCATGCAAGCCCGACTGACCGTGGTAGAGCCACCGGTCATCACGCACCATCCTCAATCCCAGACCGTCCGGGCAGGCCAATCCGTCACCTTCCGGGTAGAAGCCCGCGGAGCGGAGCTTCAGTACCAGTGGCGCAAAAATGGCGTTGCAATTGCCGGGGCAATTCGCTCGGAATACACCATCGCTGCCGCCCAACTCTCGGATGCCGGAACCTACGACTGCCTGATCTGGAACGGTTGCGGACAAGTCACCAGCCGAGCAGCACAGTTGACTGTCACGCAGCCGGGTCAGCCCGTATTGGCATTGCGACAATCTTCTGTAGACTTCGCAACGCGCGAGCTTGGGGATAGCATCACCGTAGAGCTGCGAGGCGTCGTCTACAACGCCGGAGACGACACGCTGCGCGTTACCGCCATCACCATCGCGGGCCCACACGCCGCTGATTTCCGCCTCCTCAGTGGCGGTGGGAGCTTCATCTTAGCGCCGCAGCAGGATCGGACGCTTACGATTGCCTTCGTCCCCACAGCCACAGGTGAACGCACAGCGGAGATTCGGTTCACAGCAAATGTTAGTTCCCCACCAAGCCTTGCTCTACGGGGAACGAGTGCCATTCCCCAACTCCTTGCCAGCGCGATTCTCTTGGACTTCGACACCGTTGAGCTCGGCACCGGCAAAGAGCTGCCCCTGAGGCTGACCAACCCCGGACCACTGAGGGTCACGGTGACGGAGCTCTCGTTGGGCGTGTCTACACACATGGCCTTCTCACTCGTCAACCCCCCACAGACACCAATCATCCTGGACTCCGGGCAGAGCCTTGAGCTGACCCTCCGGTTTACCCCACTCAACGAAGGCGACCACGGGCAGCACCTTGAGGCAGCGTATGCTGGAACCTTCCGTAGGGATACTCTGCGCATCACTCTTCGCGGCGTCGGGAAGCGGCCGGTCAGTGTGGGGGAGGGCTTACCATCCGGTGTAATGCTTCGCGTCCTCCCCAACCCCAGCGCCGAGGCCTTCATCTTGGAGTATGCTCTTCCCGAAGCTGCACGGCTTCTTGCCGCCGAGATTATGACGAGCGAAGGGAAAACCGTACGCCGACTACCGGTAGAATACCCCATCCAAGGCACACTGACCTGGGACGGGCGCACGGAATCGGGCAGTCCTTGTGTTTCAGGGCTGTACTGGATACGCCTCTCCCTGGGACAGTGCTCATACGCCATTCCGCTGCTCCTCCAGCGCTAACCTCTGAGAGTAGCTTGCGTGCGGAAGGGGTATGCCGCCGTCCCCACGGCGGTGAGTCCCATGCCTCACAATAGCCCCTCAGAGCCCTCGTCCTAATGCAGTGCTTCAGAAGCGTGTTCCACCAACATGAGCGGTGCCTATGCGCATTACCAAACAGTATACGAATCGCGAGAGCCCCTCACTGGACCGGTACTTGCAGGAAATCGGCAAGTACGAGCTTTTGACACCAGAGGAGGAAATAGAACTGGCACGGCAAATCAAGCGGGGTGGGCCCGAGGGTGATCGGGCACTGGAGAAGCTCGTGAAGGCCAACCTGCGCTTCGTCGTCAGCGTGGCAAAGCAATACCAGAACCAGGGGCTCTCGCTGGGAGATCTCATCAACGAGGGCAACCTTGGGCTCATCAAGGCGGCCCGCCGATTTGATGAGACGCGTGGCTTCAAGTTCATCTCCTACGCTGTGTGGTGGATACGCCAGTCTATTCTCCAGGCATTAGCAGAGCAAGCTCGCCTGATTCGCTTGCCGCTCAATCGCGTCGGGGCTCTCAACAAAATCAGCCGCAAGTACAGTGAGCTGGAGCAGCAGTACGAACGAGAGCCCACCCCCGCTGAACTGGCAGAAGAGCTGGATATGAGCCCGGAAGAGGTCGCCGAGACCCTGCGCTTATCTGGCAAGCATCTCTCCGTTGATGCCCCCTTCAGCCAAGGTGAAGATGGCCGCTTGCTCGATATCGTGCCCAGCGAGAACGAACCTTCTCCTGACACCTCAGTCACGCAGGACTCTCTGCGTCAGGAAATCCGCATCTTGCTCAACCGACTTCCCAAGCGCGAAGCAGAAATCCTGCGCTTTTCCTTTGGTCTCGACGGTTATCCGCAACTGACGATGGAAGAGATCGGGGAGAAGTTCAATCTAACACGGGAGCGGGTTCGGCAAATCCGCGAGAAAGCACTCCGCCGTCTCAAGCACATGCGGCAAGTGCAGGAGTTGCGTATTTACCTGGGCTAATTTGTAGGGCCTCCGTGATCCCAAGGTACCAGACCAAGCAACCTCTATGGAGAGTGGGCCGCACGTGATTGCTCTTCCAGTGCTCACGGTGGAAGCCCCATTGTCATCCGGGCAACTTCGCCGTCCGGAATGGCTTAAGGTGCGGGCCCCCGGAGGCGAAACCTACGTCCGCCTCAAGCAGATGATGCGGGCGAAGTCGCTGCACACGGTCTGCGAGGAGGCCCGATGCCCTAATATTGCAGAATGCTGGGGCGCCGGCACCGCAACGTTCATGATCTTGGGTGATGTCTGCACCCGCTCCTGTGGCTTTTGCGCTGTCCAAACAGGCCGCCCGCTACCGGTTGATCCCGACGAACCACGCCGCGTCGCAGAAGCAGTCCGCCAGATGGGGATCCGCCATGCTGTTGTCACTTCCGTCAACCGGGATGAGCTCCCCGACGGCGGAGCCTTCTGGTTCGCCCGCACCATCGAGGAAATCCGCCGCCTCTGCCCTGGGGTCACCGTAGAGGTCCTCATTCCCGACTTCAAGGGCAAGAAGGAGGCACTCCAACTGGTTATTGATTCCTGTCCTGACATCCTCGGACACAACACCGAAACGGTCCCCCGCCTCTACCGGCGTGTCCGCCCTCAAGGCAAGTATCACTGGACGCTCAGCCTCCTGCAGGAGTCCAAACGACAAGGGATGCGCACGAAGACGGGGCTCATGCTCGGGCTGGGGGAGCGACTTGAGGAGGTCGTAACCGTGATGCGCGATCTCCGTGGTGTCGGGGTAGACATCCTAACGCTTGGACAGTACCTGCAACCGACCCCCAATCATCTGCCTGTAGAACGGTATGTCACGCCACAGGAGTTTAACGAACTGCGCTATATTGGGCTGGAACTGGGCTTCGAGCATGTAGAAGCCGGACCGCTCGTCCGAAGTTCCTACCACGCCGAACGCCACGTAGCCCAATCTTGACAACCGATATCTGTCCACACACTGCCGAGGCAGTGCCATGCGGAATTGCACCACCGTCGTCGGGGCTATGCTCTTGTTCGCCCCTCCATTGTTTGCCCAACCCGACGCCTTCCATGCCGTCTGGGACAGCCTTCTCCAGCAATACGTCTGGGCGGGGCGCGTCCATGCCTTCGGGATGGCTCAGGATCCCCGATTTTCGTTCTACCTGGACTCACTGGCCACAGCAGCACCAAAGCAAGCCTCACACGAATCCCAGATAGCCTTCTGGCTCAATGCCCACAATGCTTGCGTCGTCGCCGTGCTGGCGCGACGTCCTGGGCTGCGCTACGCCGGCGCGTGGGACTCCTTGATGCGGCTTGACACCTTCTGTATCGCCGGCGAAGAGCACACCCTCTTGAGCCTCCGGGATCGCCTGCGCCGCTTCGGAGAACCGCTGCTCCACGTTGGCGCCAGCGGTATCACGATGGGCTTCCCTCCCCTGGCCCGCCGCGCTTTTACCACGGCCAATCTCCGACGTCAGTTGCGCGAGAATGCCCGAGCCTTCCTCCGCTCTCCGCGCGGCTGCATTCTGGATGTGGAGACCAACACGCTCTGGCTGTCTCCACTCTTCGCCTGGTATCGCACCGATTTTGAGCGTGGTGGACGCACTCTCCTCCACTTCGTGGCCGACTATGCCGAACCCACCGTAGCAGCCTATATCGCCGCCCGGCAGCGCGAGCTCCGCATAGACTTCCTGGAACTGGACCGGCACACGATTGCTCGCTCCGGACCGGCGGCAACTTTGCGCATCAATCCCTTGGAGACTCGCTCCGAGCAGAAGCTACGCCACGGTGGTCGCAAGCGGCGGTGAATGAAGGCAGTCGTGCTCACAGCTTCCTTCCCAGCAAAGAATCCCGCAACGGCTCCCCCAAACTTGCGGTGCGCACCCCTTCGTGCCCCAGCCAGATTCCCATGGTCGGGATCCCGAGCGGCGTCAGCGCCAGGAAGGCCTCCGCGTACCGCACGCCAATCCTGGAGCCGAAGTAACGAGCCCGCAACTCCAACAACTCCCAAAACTCCGGCCGCGAGAGCACTGTCTCAGGTTCGCCTTCAGGCGAGACCCCCGGAACGTACACCTGCGATGCATGCGCCTGCACGGCACGCACCTTCTCGGCGTAGACGTCGCTGATGTCCACGTAAAAAGTAGGCTGGAACTCGTACGCCTGCATGTAGCAGAACAGCAGCGGCGGACGGTACGGCTGCTGCGGTTGCCCATCCATTCCGTACGTGACCAATTTCGCCAGGCCGCCGTGGAACCATGTCGTGCGCACCAGCCGATGGACCTGTTCGTGGTCTGGGTGGCGCTCAAAGGGCGGCGGGAAGAGTACGATGCGCGGGCGATAATGCCGGAGGAGCCGAGCCAGTGCTTCGATCGCCTCCGGCGTCGGAGCAATGTGGCCGTCGGGAAGCCCCAAGTTCTCGCGTGCCACAGCCCCAATGATGGCGGCCGCCTGCGCCGCCTCCCGAGCCCGGACCTCTACCGTACCCCGGCTCCCCAGCTCACCGCGAGTGCAGTCAACAATTACCACCCGCCACCCTTCTCGAACAAGCTTGATAAGCGTGCCGCCGCAGGACATCTCCACATCGTCAGGGTGGGCCCCCACTGCGAGGACATCCACAGGCTCCATCCTCAGCGTTCCGTCAGTTGGTGAATCTTCCCAACCCGCCGCTCATGCCGTCCGCCCTCAAACGAGGTCTCCAGGAATACTTGCACCATCCTCCACGCCTGCTCAAATGGCAGCAGCCGCGCCCCAAACGTGAGCACGTTGGCATTGTTGTGCTGACGGCTCAGACGCGCCATCTCCTCCGTACAGCAGTTGGCAGCCCGCACACCTGGCACCTTGTTAGCGACGATGCTCATGCCGATGCCGCTACCGCAGATGAGAATCCCGCAGTCTGCCTCTCCGCGTGCTACCGCCCTCGCGGCCAGGATGGCGAAGTCGGGGTAATCACTGGATTCCTCCGAGTAGGCCCCATAGTCCTGCACCTCGTTCCCCACCTGGTGCAGGAGCTCCCGCAAGCGCTCTTTGTATGCAAAACCAGCATGGTCTGATGCCACAGCAATCTTCATCTCTGCTGGCTCCGGTGTGCTAACCACATATCCACGCTCCACCGACCGGGCCCGAGCAGCCACAGCACCAGTATCACGACTCCATACGTAGCTGCCAGCTCACGCCGCGAGAAGGGATCACCAGCATGCGCTATGAAGACCGCCACAGCCATCGTTACTGCAACCAGAGGCAGGACAATCCGGAAGCCCAAACCCAGGATGAGACTCACCCCACCGAGGGTCTCCGAGAGTGCTGCCGCCCAAGCAAAAAACTCCGGCATTGGGAAGCCCATCTCCGCAACGCGCTGCTGGAACCCTTCCATCCGCCCGAATTTCGGGACCCCGTGCCACAACATCATTGCCCCCATCCACACGCGCAGCACCGTTAACGCAAGGTTAGGCCCCACGGGTTTCGCAAGCCACGGAGGCATCATTCTCCCTCTGCCCGTAGAACCGACACAACAGACGCAGAAGCATTCCCCACCAGTGTCATCACCACTTTTCTACGCTGTCACTGACAACCACCCGTACGGCCACCCATCCCTGCGCGGCGAGCAGTGGAAGTGCATCTGCCACACCACTGCTTGCCGCCCATAGAGGCCAACATATGTCAACCGGAGCAGGCTCTTTCCGTACGCTGTTACGCGGGCAAGCTCGTAGCCGAGAGGTAGCCCGTAGCGCTCATGGAGCCGATAGGTCCGCTCTACCAGCTGAGAGTGCTGTACTGAATCTACTAACGATCCGCCTTCCAAGAGCCTTGCGTAGGCTCGCTCTATCGCCGGCCGCAAGGAGCTTGAAGAAGTGAGCCACTGGGGCTTGGAGGCCTCTGGAATGGCTGGCTGTACCAGTCCTACCGTACAGGGGAGCAGCAGTGTAAAGCCTCGTCGCATTGCGCCCTATGTTGCACAACCGACAGTACGTGGAAACGCACATCGCAGGCCTATGCGTCCGCGGGATTGATGTTGAACCTCGTGAGGCCTACTCCGAGCATGCACTACAGATATACGGCGTTCGTACTCTTTCCGGCATAGGAGCCGAGTCCCGAACGGAGCATGCGCGACCTCCTTTGGCTGTTACCATACCTGCGCCGATACCGACTCCGCCTCCTCATTGGAGCGCTGAGCGTCCTGGCAGCAAACCTCGCCTGGGCAGTCACCCCCCGGATCGTCGGGCACACAGTAGACGGTATCATCGCTCGGTCGCTCCCCACGACTTTCTTACTCCTCAACTTAGGAGGGATCCTGGGTTTGA
>JANWXA010000010.1:285-18183 GCA_025055465.1 Candidatus Kapaibacterium sp. | reverse complement strand
CGCTATACCATTCCCCGCAGTGCAACTGATGCCGTGGAATACGCCCAATCTTTGGCGTCCGAGCTTGGTTACGAGCGTGGACAAGCATACTGTCTACGAAATCGTGCTGCTCTGCATTTTTTCACTGGTAGTGCTGAAGATGCTCTTGCTGCTGCCCAGACCGCACTTCGCTGGTTTGAATCGCAAGATGACCCTGCTGGAATCATACCAACATTACTGGTTCTGGGCGGCGTCCACCATCGCTTAGCCCAGTTTGACAAGGCTTATGAGCAATTTGCTCGTGCGCTGGAACTCTCCGATAGAATGCTCCAGGAGCTTCCCGATGATCCGACTATCCGGAAGAACTGGGCGGCTGCCTATGGCAACATTGGCGGTGTTTACATTGCCCTGGGGCAGGTGGAGCAGGGGCTCCGCTACCTATCGGAGGCTTATCACCGTCAGGTTGAGCTGGAGGACAAACGCGGTTTGGGAATAACAGCAGGAAGCATTGCTGGGGCTTACGTTCAACTTGGTCGGCTGGAGGAGGCGAAGCCCTTCCTGGAGCAGGCCTGCCGGCTATTGCGTGAAACGGGGACTACTTATATGTTAGCGGTGGCACTTTCGAACCTGGGGCACTTGGCAGCCCTCCAGCATCGCTGGGACGAGGCACAGCAGTACCAAGAAGAATCGCTCATGCTACGAAGAGAGATCAAGGACGAGCTGGGCGAAGCGGTGACACTTTCTACGATTGCCGTCATTCACTTTCATCAGGGGAGGAGGCTGGATGCCTTTCACGAGCTGCGCGATGTGCTGAAGACCTTCCAGCGACTTCGCGACGTAAACCTGGAGGTTAAGGTGCGTCGGGAACTGGGTGATATGCACGTAGCGATGCAGGATGTCCAAGTTGCCCTTCAGCACTACCAGATCGGGATGCAGTTAGCGCATCGGCACGGTATGTTGCTGTGGGAGATGGAATTCAACCGGCTGTGTGCGCGCGTCCATGAAGATCGGGGCGAGCTGGCTCTTGCTTTGGAGTATTACAAACGCTACTGGGCACTCTACGAACGCCTTCTGGGGCAGCGCCGGCAGCAGGCTATAGCCGTTATGGAGAAGCAGTTGGAGGTAGAGCGGTTGCGTTACGAACAGGAGCTTTATCGCCTGCGGAACGAGGAACTTGCGCAGGCGTTGGCGGAAGTGGAGCGCCAGCGGGCGGAGACTGAGCACGCTTATGCAGAATACCAGCGGGCCATGGAAGAGCGGCTCAGACTGGTGTCCATCCTTTCCCACGAGCTCCGCAACCTTGTCGGTGGAATTATGACGAACGCCGAACTAATTATCAACGGGCTGGACCGCCTCGAGCGCCCTATTATCATCCAGACTGCTGATTATATCCTTCGTGCCTCTGAGTACCTTCGGGATGAGCTTCAGCTTCTTTCCCGTTGGCAGATGTTGGAGGTTGAGGGGGCGAAACACTACTATCAAGTGGATGATTTGCTGGAGCTGGTACGTCGGGTTGTGGAGTTTTTCAATCGGGAAATATCCTACAAGCAGATACGCGTTACCATTGACAGTGAGGAAGAGCCCTTCCGGGTGCCACTGGATTGGGCCCACACGCAGGAGATTATTTCAAACTATTTGCTCAATGCGGTCAAGTATTCACCGAAGGGGGCACAGGTGCAGATTCGCCTACGCCGGGCCGCCGACGGTGGGGCCCGAATTGCTGTGGAGGATGAGGGTGTGGGTATTCCTCCGACTGAGCTCCCCAAACTCTTTAGAAAGTTAGGGCGGGCACATAACGTGCACCCGACGGCTGGAGAGCCCAGTATAGGATTGGGGCTGTACATCGTCAAGTGGCTCGCCGATAGAATGCGCTGCCGAGTTTGGTGTGAGTCCTGCCAGGGCAGGGGCTCTATCTTTTACTTGCAAATTCCTTTTCGCAGAGGCGAAGGGCCTTATTTCGATACTGATCCGGAGCCTGAAGAATGGCAGCATCTGCGTGCAGACCATCCCACCGTGGAAGAAGGAGAACAGGGGTACCGCCCGCGCCCCGGCTGGGTTGCCTATTTCCCTGACGAAGAGCGTCTCCTCTATTCCGAAGGAGCTTCTTCCCAAGCTATGGAATCCGAAGGCCCTTAAGCCGGGAAAAGAGTGACTGCAGGGATTGGCATTGGAGTTGAGGGCCTCCAGGGTGTCGGTGGTGAATGTGCATGTTCAACTATCTCAATTGGTGAAGAGCAATGAAAGATTTCATGGAATTCGTTGAGCAACTGCAGGCAGTGCAGCGGTTCCTGGAAGAGATGGAAATGAGTGTAACCGAAGGGAGTGGAAGTGAGCGGTGCGGAATACCGGGGTGTCCATATTGCGATCATGGAAGTAATCCTACCGGACCGGGTGTGTGGCAGGATATGATAAACACCGGCTACTGATTCTTTGGGTAAACAGTATACCCCCGCCGGCAGGCGGGGGTTTTTTGTTTTTGGGCGCGGCAGCACGGGGGTAGGGTCTGTGGAGCGGTCAAGAACTCGTGGAGTTTGGAAAATTTCCCTAAGTGGTGGGAATATGCCGGGAGCGAAGCCAATCGGGCAGTGCGTGCACGACATTCAGGAGCGGCGCGAAGCCACCTCCAGGGCTTGAGTTTGTTATATTTTTGTCCGTTTGTGGTGGTTGGGTTTGTTTAGATGTTGGGTAGGGGCAAATGCAACGATACCGAGTTACGTTGATTCCAGGAGACGGGATCGGTCCCGAGGTTACAGAAGCTGCGCGTCGCATTGTGGATGCTTCCGGTGTTCCGATCGAGTGGGAAGTCTGCGAGGCTGGGGCGAACGTCTTTCGGAAGGGAATTGAATCTGGGGTACCGCTGGAAACTATAGAGTCAATCCAGAGGACTCGCCTTGTGCTCAAGGGACCGCTGGAGACACCGGTCGGCTATGGGGAGAAGAGCGCCAATGTGACGCTGCGGAAGCTATTCGAGACCTATGCGAACATTCGTCCGGTGCGGGAGTACCCAAATGTGACCACACCGTATAGTGGACGTGGCGTGGACCTGGTCGTGGTTCGGGAGAATGTAGAGGACCTGTATGCTGGCATTGAGTATATGCAGACCCCAGGGGTGGCGCAGGCGCTCAAGCTCATCTCGCGGAAGGGGTGCGAGAAAGTGGTTCGCTTGGCCTTCGAGCTGGCGCGGGCAGAAGGGCGTCGTAGTGTTCACTGTGCTACGAAAGCCAATATTCTGAAGCTGACCGAAGGCATGATGAAGCGGGTTTTTGAGGAGGTGGCGCAAGATTATCCCGACATAGAGGCGTACCATATTATTGTGGACAATTGTGCACATCAACTGGTCAAGCGGCCTGAGCAATTTGAGGTGATTGTCACTACAAACATGAATGGGGATATTCTAAGCGATTTGACCTCAGCGCTCATCGGGGGCTTGGGCTTTGCGCCCTCCGCCAACATTGGGAGCGAGGCGGCTATTTTCGAGGCTGTCCACGGTTCGGCTCCGAAGTACGCGGGGAAGAATGTAGCCAACCCAACGGCAGTACTTGGTTCTGCCATTATGATGCTACGGTATCTGGGCGAGTTTGAAGCCGCTGAGCTCATAGAAAACGCTCTACTGGTAACTCTGGAAGAAGGCAGAGTACTCACAGGCGATGTCGTTGGATATGACCGCGGTGCTTCTACGACGGCGTATACAGAAGCTATTATTGCTAATTTGGGGCGGCGACCGCAGACGGTAGGTGTACGCCGGTATAACCCCTTACGGATTCCACGGCTTAGTAGGGAGCTAACGTGGGTGCGCCCAGGTTCGCGCCGGGTTGTTGGAGTTGATATATTTGTGGAAACAGAACAGTTACCCGAAGAGCTTGGGCCTGTATTGGAACATCTTGCCGAAGGGACTCCGTTCCGGCTCAAGATGCTCTCAAACCGGGGGACAAAAGTATATCCGCCTACTGGGGCAATGCCGGACTACGTGGACCACTATCGTTGCCGCTTTCTGTTGCGTCATGACAACGGCGAGGCAGGCGATCCAGACATCATAGAGCTGCTGCGCCGTATTGGCGCTCACTACCGCTGGGTACATGTGGAGAAGCTTCCCGAGATTGATGGAGGAATGGGCTTTACGAAGGCTCAGGGAGAAGACTGAGGCGGCCTACCGCGTTCGAGGCTCGAAGAGAAGCTGAGCTGGGGGCAGTCGGGAACCCTCCACCTTTTGCTAATTTTGTTATTGTTATTTGGTGTAGAGGAGATGCATCATGGAACCTGTGGCTGTTACCGACCAGACATTTGCGCAGGAGGTGTTAGAGTATCCCGGTGTTGTGTTGGTGGATTTCTGGGCTGTGTGGTGCGGTCCCTGTCGGATGATTGCTCCGATGGTGGAGGAAATTGCTCGTGAGTATGCCGGTAAAGGTGTCAAGGTGGCAAAGATTGATGTAGACCACAACCCACGCGTTGCCATGCAATACGGAATTCGAGCTATCCCTTCGCTGCTCTTTTTCCGCGAGGGGGAACACGTCGACACTCTCATTGGGGCAGTACCCAAGGGCTATGTGGTGGAGCGTTTAGAAGCTCTTCTGTCGGAAGCAGGCAATGGCACGTCCTCCGTTACTCGGTGAGGAGGAACTGCAGCAGGCACTGCGGGAGCTACCGCTCTGGCAGCGTGAAGGCAATACACTGGTTCGGGAGTTTGTTGCCCCTAACTTTGCTGCCGCCGTAGGGTTACTCAATGCCATCGCTGTGGTGGCGGAGTCGATGGACCATCATCCCGACCTTCTGCTGTATGGTTGGAACAAGCTTCGTGTTATCCTTTCCACACACGACCGCGGGGGGATTACAGAGTTGGATATCACATTGGCGAAGAAAATAGAGCAGTTGCGTTTCTCTTGAGTCGTGACCGAGGGGCTCCATGGGGAAGGGACGCGCCTGTATTGAACGTGTGCGAGCCCGGGAAGTCTTGGATTCGCGAGGATGCCCGACTGTAGAGGTGGAAGTGCTCTTGGCTGGTGGGGCGTGGGGGCGTGCGGCGGTACCGTCAGGGGCCAGTACGGGAAAGCACGAGGCGGTGGAGCTCCGCGATGGTAATCATCGCTATGGTGGCCGTGGTGTACGCAGGGCTCTGATGAACATCCACGAGCGTATTGCTCCAGCGCTTCGTGGCATGGAAGCCACAGAGCAGTGGGCCGTTGACGCCTGCTTGCGCGAATTGGATGGAACACCAACGAAGTCGGTGCTGGGAGCGAACGCCATCGTGGGTGTTTCCTTAGCGGTGGCGAAGGCGGCTGCAGCGGCGTTGGACATGCCTCTCTTTGCTTACATAGGTGGAACGGCAGCGCGCTACTTGCCGGTGCCGCTCTTCAATGTGCTCAATGGGGGCCGGCATGCCGAAAATGCGCTGGACGTACAAGAATTTCTGCTCATCCCTCATGGAGCACCTACCTTTGCGGAAGCACTTCGTGCAGGTGCAGAAGTCTACGACGCTCTGCGCGGTCTACTTCGGGCTCGTGGCTATAGTACTGCTGTCGGCGACGAAGGGGGCTTTGCCCCTACCGAGTTGCGCTCACATGAGGAAGCTCTGGAGCTCCTTGTTCGAGCGATCGAGCGAGCTGGGTATGTGCCGGGCAAAGAGATAGCGGTAGGCCTGGATGTTGCCGCCAGTGGGCTTGTCTCTGACGGTGTTTATGTGTTTTCACGCTCCGGTCGGCCGCCACAAACGGCAACGGAGTTGGTTGCTTGGTACGAGCGCCTTGCTGCAGATTATCCTTTGACTTCCCTTGAGGATGGGTTGGGGGAAGCGGACTGGGTAGGCTGGCGTGAGTTGACACAGCGCTTGGGGAGATACCTTCAGATAGTCGGTGACGACCTCTTTGTCACTAATTCTGAGCTCCTTCGCCGTGGCATCGCTGAAGGAGTTGCGAACGCAATCCTCATCAAGCCCAACCAGGTAGGGACCCTCAGCGAGACGATCGAGACCGTGCAATTGGCTCATCAGGCTGGTTACCGTACCATTCTCTCACACCGGTCAGGAGAAACAGAAGACGTCAGTATTGCTCACCTTGCTGTCGGCTTAGGTGCATTGCAGATCAAGACTGGTGCCCCGTGTAGGGGTGAACGCACGGCAAAGTACAACGAACTCCTGAGAATCGAAGAAGAGATAGGCTCGCGGGCGCTTTTTGCTGGTACCCTCGAACTTTTTCGGCCGCAGGTTACACAGATACAGAGGAGCGCATGATCCGTTTCGGAACAGACGGTTGGCGCGGGGTGATTGCATACGATTTCACCGTTGAGAATCTTCGTCTTGTATCGCTGGCAACGGCGCGCTATGTCCAAAGTTTGGGCCTGAAATACCCCTCAGTTGTTGTCGGCTACGATACTCGTTTCCTTTCCGAGGAATTTGCTCACGAAGTTGCTCGCGTCTTTGCAGGGGAGGGCATCGTCGTACACCTTATGGAGGGTTTTGCTCCGACGCCCTTGGTTTCTTTCCACACGAAGCAGAAAGGGTCTGCCATAGGTGTTGTTATCACCGCCAGCCACAATCCTCCACAGTACAACGGTTATAAGGTTCGGGGCAGCTTCGGCGGGCCAGCGACTCCGGAACAGATTGCTGAAATAGAACACCACTTGGAGCAAGTACTACAGAAGCCTCCCAAACGGTGGAATCTCAAACCGTTGAGCGATTACACAGACAGCAATATCGTACGCCCATTCGATCCTCGAGAGTCCTATATTCGACACATCCGAAAAAAGATTGCGTTGGAGCTCCTTCAGCAATCGTCGTTGCGAGTTCTACACGATCCAATGCATGGTGCTGGGAGCGGTCTACTTCGTTCCATGTTGCCGAATGTGGAGGAAATCCATGCAGAGCTCAACCCGATCTTTGGGGAGCTGGGGCAGCCGGAGCCAATCCCGGAGCACCTTCGCCCCACAGTTGAGTATGTTCGGCGCTCTGGACGCTACGACATTTGCATTGTTACTGATGGAGATGCAGACCGCTTGGCGACATTGGACCATGAGGGTGGGTATGTCGATTCCCAGCGTTTGTTCGTTTTGCTGCTAAAGTACCTATACGAGGACAAAAAGAGGCGAGGCACGGTAGTCAAAACTGTTTCTGTCACTTCCATGGTGGACTTGTACTGCCAGCGGAATGAAATTCCGTTGCTTGTGACCCCGGTTGGCTTCAAGCATATTGCACGCATTATGCAGGAGGAGCGGGTACTACTGGGGGGTGAGGAATCAGGTGGGTTTGCCACCGTCATCCATATTCCGGAGCGGGATGGGATCTTCTGTGCCCTCCTGTTGCTGGAAATGATGGTGCGGCGGCAGAAGTCGCTCAAACAGTTGAGCCAGGAGTTGGATGAGGAGTTTGGTCCGCATCGGTATCGGCGTGTGGATGTCGCAGTCACGGAGCGGGAAAAAGCGGCCATTTTGCGTGCTTGTGCAAAGAAGCCAGCTCGTATAGGGCGATATGTGGTTGAGAGCGTCGATACCACTGACGGCTACAAGTTTTACGTGCATAAGGGCTGGTTGCTGATTCGTCCCTCCGGTACAGAACCCTTGGTTCGGTATTATGCCGAAGGAGACTCCTTGGGCATGGTCAACGAACTGTTGGAGGAAGGGCGGAAGCTTCGTTAGGTGATCGCCCGCTGGTAGCGGCGGCGAATGTTCGAGGCCAGGTATTCACTAAAGGTGCGTTCCCAGTCATGTGTCGCTGCCCATCCCCAGTCACGTTGGGCAGCGGAGTCGTCCAGAGCCTCCGGCCAGGTGTCTACAATAGCTTGGCGGCGTGGATCGGGCTCGAAGGTGATGTGTGCCTGGGGAAAGAGGCGTCGAGCTTCAGTGGCGATTTCCTCGGCACTGGCGGAGAAGGCTGTGACATTATAGACATGGCTCCGCAGTGCAGATGTAGGGGCCTCTGCCAGAAGCAGCATAGCATGGACGGCATCAGGCATTGCCATGAAAGGGATGCGTGTGTCGGGGCGCACAAAGCAGTGATAAGGCTTACCTTGGGCTGCGGCGTGGAGCATTTCCGGGGCATAATCGCTGGTTCCTCCCGTCGGGACAGTGAAGGCAGAAAGAAGCCCTGGGAAGCGGAGGGCACGAAAGTCTATCCAACCGGCTTCTGGCTCGGGGGCGAGACGTCGGTAAAAGCGGGCATAGTACAAGCCCAGAAGCTCACAGTAAAGCTTGTTCGCTCCGTAAATAGTCATGGGGGTCAGATACTGCTCTTCGCGAACCCGGCCGGCGCGGCGCTTTTCATCTAAGCTGGGGATGCCGTAGACAGCGATGGAGCTGGGGAATAGAAATGAGATAGGCTCCCCGTGGCGCTTGGCCATCCGGTGGGTTGTTTGGAGTAGGCGAAGAGTCCCTTCGACGTTGACTCGGTGGGCAGCCTCGGGCTCCCGCTCCGCTTGTGAGGAGAGAACGGCAGCCAAGTGGAAAACCCGGCGAAACCCAATCTGCAAAAGCTGCCCATGGAGTTCGGGCTCAGTGATGTCGCCTACGATCACGCGGTAACAGCGACGAGCAATCGGCGGGGGCAGAGGGCGGAGGTCCGTTGCGAGAATAGGAATCCCACGTTCGGCCAGAGCCTCGATGAGGCTGTGTCCAATTTCACCCCCAGCGCCGGTAACGAGGGAGACGATGTTGTTCACACTTGGCTCTCCAGCAGGACTATCAAACTGCAAGCGAAATTACATTATTTTTGCGCAATCCTCTGAAAAGCCCTGCAGCGTATGCTTTTGTATGGTGCGCTTGCAGAGGAGGGGTGGAATATGTTCGACCTGCAGTAGTGTTTATGTTTGTCTCCCGCCTGGAGTTATTTGGTTTCAAGTCTTTCGCTCAGCGTACAACCCTGCTCTTTCCTGAGGGGCTCACGGCAATTGTTGGGCCAAACGGATGCGGCAAAAGCAATCTTGTGGACGCTTTTCGCTGGGTAGTAGGGGAGCAGCGCTTGTCGGTACTACGGTGTGAATCGCTGGAACAGCTCATCTTCAGTGGGAGTCGTTCGTGTAAACCCCTGGGGATGGCGGAAGTTACGCTGACGGTGGAGAATGTAGCGGGCGTCTTACCAGTGGAGTTTACTCATGTAGTTGTTACCCGCCGAATCTATCGCAATGGTGAAAGCCAGTTTCAACTCAATGGTACGCCGTGCCGCCTACGGGACATCCAGGAACTGTTCTTAGACACGGGCTTCGCTGCTCATAGCTACTCGGTTATCGAGCTCCGTATGGTGGAGGAACTGCTCAGCGGGCGTCCAGAAGAGCGGCGCCGGCTTATCGAGGAGGCAGCGGGTATTGGCAAGTACAAAGCGCGTCAGCGTGAAGCGCAACGGAAATTAGAGCAAGTGCAGCGGGATATTGAACAGATGGAAGCCCTGTTGGTGGAACTACGCCGGCAGGCGACTGCGCTGCGGGAACAGGCGGAACAAGCCCGGCAATGGCATTACTGGCATGAAGAACGGCAGAGAGCTGAAATCCTCATAGCAGCCCTTCAGTGGCGCCGCCTCATGGGGCAACTGCAAGAAGCGGAGAGTTCTGCTGAGGACTATCGCCAGGGATTAGACTCCATTCGACAGCGTATCGAGCAAGTGCGGGGGCAACTACAGACCGAAGAACAGCGTCACGCTGAGCTGCGGGAGTCGGTTCGCCAGCTCAACGAACAGCAACAGGAGTTGCACGAACAACTCCAATCGTTGCGCGTTCAAGATGCGGCACTCCAGGAGCGGCTTCGGATTACGATAGATTCACGGGAGCGCTTACTTCAGGAGCGTCAGCGCCTACGCCAAGAGCTGGAGCACCTTGAACGGGAGCAAGAGAGCGCTCTCCAGCGCATGCAGGAAGTGCAGTCTCGGTGCGAGGAGCTCCAGCAGCACTATCATAGCGCTTACCAGAACATGGAAGTAGTCCGCCAAGCCTTACAGCAGTGGCACTCCTCTTCACACCCTCAGCGCCAGCGTGTAGAGGAGCAGCGTCGCTCTCTCTTCCAGCTTCGGGTGGAGCACGAACGACTCCAAGCCCGCCGAGAGTTCCTGATGCGCCAGATACAGCAGGCCCAGTCAGAACTTCAGCAACTGCAGTGCCGACGAGCCGAGCTGGAAGATGTCCTCCACCGTGAGGAGGAGGCATTGCGCCACTTGGACGCGGAGAGTATACAGCTTCGCGCCCAACTGCAGCGGCTTGAACGACACGAGCAGGAGCTATCCGAACGCCTTCAGCGGCTGCATCAGCAGCGCGAACATCGCTTTCAGGAGGTGCTTGCCCTCAGGGCTCGCCATGATTGGCTGATTAGCATCGTTGGGGAGCATTCCCTACTTCGGGCCTTCCAAGCAGCTTTATCTGAGACGGAATGCACGGTGGTAGCAGAACACGTTGTTGTTCCAGAAGCCCTACGTAAAGCATTCGTGGCAGCGGTGGCACCTTTGCTGGATATACCGCTGCTACCCCAGAGGGACTCCTGGAGCAGCGACTTGGAAACACTTCGTGCGGCTCTTCCCTCAGGAGCCGTGCTGAATCTCCGGCCGGATGAGCCAGAACCGTTGCCGCCTGTACGGGGACACCAAGGCGTCATAGGATGGCTGTGGGAGTTGGTTGCCCTACGGCCGGAACTGGCGGCAGCGTTGCAAAGAGCAATTGGGCGGGTTCTGGTGGTAGAATCGCTCAGCATTGGTGAGCAGCTCTTCGGCAGCGATACTGTTGATGCCATAGTGACAGTGGAAGGTGTGTTTGTACACCGTTGTGGGCTTGTGCGCTGGAGCGATGGCGTAGCCTATGTCCCGTGGCTCGGACGCCGTCAGGTGCTGGAAGAACTTTCATGCAGACTGGAAGCTCTCCAGGAAGACCTGCGTCGCTTAGAGGCCGAGGAGGAGGACATCCGCCATCGGCTTCAGCAGGATTCTCCGGTACCACTCCGCACTGCCTTGGCAGAGACGGAACTGCAAATGCAGCGTCTTCAGCTCCGGATTGAGCAACTCCAGCAACAGCTTGAGGGTTTTTTTGCTACGGAGCAGCAGCTCCAGCAGTACCTGCAGCAGTGCACCACAGAGTGCACTCAGCGTGCGGACGCTTTTCAGCGCTTGACCCAGCAACTCCGGGAAGCCCAGGAATTACTCATTGCGGCGGAAGAGGAGCTCGCTACTTCCTACTCTGAAGAGGGGCGCCTTCGTACGGAGCTGGAGGCAGCGCTCCAGCAATGGCGCCATACCGAGCAGCAATTGCTGTCAGCACAACGCCAACGGGACTACCTTCAGCAGACATCGCGGGAGCTTACGCAACGGGTCGAACAGCTCCGACGCCGGGAACATCAAACAGGGCAGGAAGAGGCAGAGCTGGAGGCCCTGTACCAGCGACTTTCTCACGATATCGAACAGGCGACCAGGAACCTTCGGGAGATGGGTTTGCGGTTAGAGCAACTTCGGCAGCGGCACAGAGTCTCATCCCAACAAGAGCAACAGACTTACCAGCGCTGCACGGAACTGCGCTCCCAGCTGGCAGCACTTCAGAGCGAGGAAGAGAGTTATGCCCGCAGAGTACACGATGTTGAACTCCGCCAGGAACAGCTCCGGGCCCAGGTCCAGAGCCTAACAGAGCGATTCCGCGGGGACTTTGGGGTTGACCCAGCGGCTGTGGAACTTCCAAACCCGGTTCCATCTGTTGCTGCTTTACAGCAGCGAGTGCGAACGGCGATGGCTCAATTGGAGGGTCTTGGACCTGTTAACTTCCGGGCACTGCAGGAGTACGAAGAGGTTAACGAGCGCCTGCAATTTCTGGAAGCGCAATATGCAGATCTGCAGCAAGCTGCTCGTTCTCTCTGCCAGATCCTTGAGGAGACTTACAGAATTGCGCTGCAACGTTTTGAACAAACCTTTGAACAGGTCCGACAGAATTTTCAGCGGCTTTTTCGACTCCTGTTTGACGGCGCGGACGAGGCGGATCTGTACCTTGACGAGGGGGAACCCCTGGAGGCGCCTATTATGATCATTGCCAAACCCCATGGGAAGCGCCCTCAATTGCTGGAGCAGCTTTCCAGCGGGGAAAAGACTTTGGTGGCGATTGCCTTGCTGTTTGCCATTTACTTAGTCAAGCCTAGCCCCTTTTGTGTCCTGGACGAAGTAGACGCACCCTTAGACGACAGCAATATTGACCGATTCCTGCGCTTGCTCCGTAGCTTTGCCGATGGCACCCAGTTCCTGTTGATCACACACAACAAGCGCACTATGGCAGCGATGGATACGCTTTACGGCGTTACTATGCAGCCGGAGGGCGTCTCAAAAGTGTTTTCCATTCGTCTACGACCCACTGAGGTAGCCAGTTAACGGGAAGAAAGCAATGCCACGGTGGTTTGTTCCTGTCATTGCCTGTTGTAGTATTGCTGCAGAAGCGCAGCAGGAATTTCAGCTTACGCTCCCGAAACGTTTCCCCGAAGTTTGGCGCGCTGTCAAGCAAGCTATTACTGAACGTGGCTGTCAATTAGAGTATGAGCGTCATCAGGAGGACACCACTGGACTACTATTCGGCATCATTCGCTCTGAGTACTGTGTGTTGGTCCAGGGTGAGGATTCTGCCCGTGTCGTCATGGAACGCTACAGCGTAGAAATTCCTCGCATTCGGGGTGCCCGGTGGATGAACGGTCGGGTCCAGTTCACAGCTCGCCTAAGGGAGCTTGACACCGAGGGTGTAGAACTGCGTTTGGGCGCGGAGCTAAGCGGCATGGAAGGCTATATCACTAACCGAGTTCATTTCTGGGCATCTAATGGGGTGTTAGAAAGAAAGCTGCTGCAACGGCTTTCTGAATTGCTGGGACTGCCTGCTGAGGTTGTGAGTCCTGCAAAACCTGAACCCAAGGAAGAGGAGGAGCCGTGGTGAGGCGCTCGGTCTTCCTCGGCTCTCTGCTGCAAGGGCTTCCGTGCGAATGGGTTCAGGGGGGAGGGGACGTACCAGTAACAGCACTCTGCGAGGACTCTCGGAGGTGCGATGCAGGAGCCCTTTTCGTTGCAGTCAAGGGGATGTCTGTAGACGGGCACTCCTTTATTTCCGACGCTATTCGGCGAGGTGTAAAGGCAGTTGTGTGTGAAAATCCTCCGGAGCCTCTTCCGCCAGAGTGTTCTATAGTGCGAGTTCCAGACACCCGGGTGGCCTTAGCGCATATTGCGCATCGCTTCTATGGAGAGCCCGGCACCGAGCTTCGCCTCGTAGGCGTAACGGGTACTAACGGCAAGACGACAACAACGTTTTTCGTGCGCAGTGTGCTCGAACACGCTGGTATTCCCACTGGTATTCTTGGGACAACGGGGGCATACTTTGGAGCGCAGAGGCGCTCACTATCCCATACGACTCCAACACCGATAGAATTGGCCGAGCTTCTTGCATGGTTGCGACACCAAGGAGCAGAGGCAGTCGCAATAGAGGTAAGTTCTCACGCTTTGGAACAGCGCCGTGTGGAAGCCCTACGCTTTGCAGCCGTTCTTTTCACCAACTTGACCCACGAGCACCTGGACTATCATGGCACGATGGAGAACTATGCTCGGGCAAAGCGACGCCTGTTTGGGCTGGTGCTTTCCGATGCGGTTGCGGTTGCCTGCGAAATGGGGGACGGTTGGGGGACGTGGATGTTGGAGGCTGCGCTCTGCTCGGGGAAGTATCGCGTCGGGACGGGTCCGGAAATGGACATTCAGCTACGGTTGCAGGGGGTAACGCGTGGGGGCACATGTTGGCAAATGCGCCTTCCTGATATCGAGGGATGGGCACAGTTCCAGAGTCAGTTAGTGGGCGAGTATAATGCATACAACGCTGCACTTGCCGTTACTCTGGGGTGGGCGTGGGGGATTGGGTTGGAGAGCCTCCAGGAGGCCGTAGCGACAACAATGCCCCCACCAGGACGAATGGATCCCATTCAGCTCCCGAACGGTGTACTGGCCCTGGTGGATTACGCTCATACCCCGGATGCGCTGGAGCGGGCTCTGAAAGCTGTGAGGCAATTAGTTCCCGAATATGGACGCCTTGTATGTGTGTTTGGTTGTGGTGGAGAGCGTGATCGGGCAAAGCGCCCACAAATGGGGGCTATAGCTGCTCAGTGGTCTGATGCGATCGTGCTGACGAACGATAATCCACGCCATGAGCCGCCTGAGCATATTTTGTCGGATATCCTCGCAGGCATCCCTGCTGTGGCCCAATCCAAAGTTCTGTGCGTTCCCGATCGGGAGATGGCGCTAAGGACGGCGGTGGAGATGAGTCGCAGTGGAGATGTCATTCTTGTTGCCGGCAAAGGACACGAGCAACACCAGATTCTGGGTGATTTGCGCCTTCCTTTCAGCGATCGAGAGGTGCTGGAGAGGATAGCACAGAGTATGTCTGTAGTCGAATGTGCGCGTTCAACGAGTCAGAGTTGATGAGGTGCCCCGCGATGTGGAGAACTGTTGCTCTCTTTTGTGTGGTGACTGGGGTAATATGGGCGCATAAGTGGGAAGGGGGGGAGCTCCTGCCGCGATCGGTTGCAGTAGAGCCTAAAGAGCGGGTACCTGTCTGGTGTTACGCTGGAAGTAAACGCATGGTGGAACGCCGTCCCTCGGCGATTCGGTGGCGCCCATACAATGTAGTGCGGTATCAACTTTTTCTGGATTGGGTACGGTTGTTATCCCGGTCAGGCACGGGAGCACAGGACCGGGCCTTTACCGGTGTCAACCAGATTACTGTGCGAATAGATAGTCCCAGTGTTCGCTTACTTGTCTTTGATGCCGCAGCGATGCGGATTGACAGTGCAAAGGTTAACGGAATGCGGACCAGTGTGACACAGCCGGCTGCTGACACTATCGTGGTCCAGATCCCTTTTACTGTTGTTGTCGGCGACACGCTGCAAGTTGAGATTGCATATACTTCTCTGACAACGCGGAATGGCGGGCTGTATCTTTATCCCAAGGGGATGTTTGTTGGGGTGGGGCCGGCAGGGGATTCTGTTTTTGTAGAAGAGCGTTTAGCCTATACGATGAGCCAGCCAGAAGATGCTCGCTACTGGATGCCTTGCAACGATGCACCACACGACAAGGCGCTGGCAGACATTGCTGTTGCTGTGCCAGACGGCTTTGTAGTGGCTTCCAATGGCTGGCTGGATACGGTGCTTGTGACACGTAGCTGGGTTCCGGATGTTCCGGCCGTTCGGATCTACCAATGGAGGGACACTGTTCCGATTGCCACTTATCTTATGGTTGTACACGCCTCGCGCTATGCGGAGTTCCGCGATGTCTATGAGCGCTCTGATGGGAGTCGTGTTCCGCTACTTTACTTCGTCTGGCCGCCCGACATGGAGAGTCCCGATACGACGGGACGGCGGTATAATGCTCGATACGCTTTCCGCAGAGTGCCAGAGATGATGCGAGTGTACGAGCACCTGTTCGGGCGATATCCTTTTGTCAAATACGGTATGGCAGCAGTACAGCCCTTTGGTTACGGTGGGATGGAGCATCAAACAATGACGACGGTCAACCGTGCATGGCTGCGAGGATGGTCTGAGTGGGGGATTGCCCATGAACTGGCTCACCAGTGGCTTGGTGACCTTGTGAGCTGCGCAACGTGGAAGGACATTTGGCTCAATGAGGGGGGAGCAACTTGGTCAGAGGCGCTTTGGCTGGAGCAGCTCCGAGGGCCCTCAGCCTATCAAGAGCGAATGGAGAGAGCTCGCGGCGAGTACCTGGAGCAGCGCACGGCTGTCATGCAGATGCCGGTGTATGGACCGCCAATGCAGCTTATTTTCTTCTATGCCACCACATACGCTAAGGCAGCATGGATTTACCACATGATGCGCCGAATGGTCGGCGATAGTCTCTTTTTTCCCGCCTTGCGGGCGTATATGGGGCGCTATCGCTATGGCTCAGCGGAAACAGAGGACTTTCTATCGTCGCTACAGGAGGATATCCCGAATCCTCCGGTGCCATGGCGTACGTTCTTCGATCAGTGGGTCTACGGTGCTGGACATCCTGTTGTAGAGCTTCTTCCCATTGTCTCACCCCTGCCGGATGGGCGCTACTGGGTACGCTGTCGCGTGCGGCAGATACAAACTGGGGACAAGGTGCCACCGGTCTTTGTGATGCCGTGGGTATTGAGCTTCTACGGGGCTGATGGGCAATATGGGGAACAACGTTTTCTCAGCACTGAGCGCGAACAGTGGGTAGAGATAGTGCTGCCGTTTTTTCCCGATTCCATCCGGCTCAATGGGGCTGATGTTCTGTGCGAGTATTCCGTAGCACCGGTTTCGGTATCTGGGCCTGAGGGCGAAGAGCTAAGACTGCGTGTTCTACCACACCCGGTTCGGGGCGTGGGGATGGTGGAGTTTCACTTACCCGTGGCTGCTACTGTTGGGCTGGAATTGTTTACTTTGACGGGGGAGCGAATACCGCTATATACAAGTTTCCTGCCGGCGGGAGCGTATCGCTTTCCGCTTCGGCAGCCACATCTCAACTGTGCTGCTGGCCTGTATGCCGTGCGCCTCTGGAAGGAGGGAACTCTGGCTGCTGTGACGGTGTTTCAGTGGGAGCCATAGAGATGGAGGCTCTTGAAAGGTGCCTTCCGTATGAGACGGAAACCGCCGGTTATCGGGAGCTCTTTCCACACTGTCGCCGAGGTCTTGTCTACCTGGACCATGCAGCGACGGGTCCGCTTCCAATCCCGGTTATTGAGGCTGTCCACCGTCACCTCCAGCGGCGTCACATGGGGCAAGCCGATTTGGACTGGGAGCTGGAGCGCGCGGAGCGACTGCGTGCGCTCGTCGCTGAGCTTATTGGGGCACCGTCGGGGGAAACGATCGCACTGGTTCCTAACACGACCTCGGGGTTAGCAGCTATCGCGCTTTCTCTGCCGTGGGACCCTGGTGATGTTGTGCTGGTTGGGGCTCAAGAATTTCCCGCTAACGTGTACCCTTGGAGGGCTTTGCAACGTTTCGGTGTGTGCCTCCGCTTCATTCCAATGCCAGATGGGATGCTTCCGCCAGACCGTCTGGCGGAAGTACTGGACGAGCGGGTGCGCGTAGTAGCGGTGAGCGCTGTTCAGTTTCTATCTGGCTATCGGGCAGACTTGGAGGCACTTGGACGGATGTGCCGGGACAATGGCTCTCTACTCATTGTGGATGGAATACAGGCTGTGGGGGCTGTACGCGTTGACGTACAGCGCGCACACGTCGCTGCTTTAGCCTGTGGCGGAGCAAAGTGGCTGTTGGCTCCGCATGGTACGGGATTTCTGTATGTGGCTCCGGAGCTGATAGAGCGTTTGACACCGGCAGTATTGGGTTGGCTGGCCGCAGAAAATCCATGGGATTTCTTTGCCTTCGATCAGCCCTTGGCCCGGACCGCGCGTCGTTTTGAAGGTGGCTCGCTCAATATCGGAGGTATTACTGGATTCTGCGCTGCAGTCGAGATGCTTTTGGCTTATGGTTCCCACCGGGTCGAAGAGCGAGTGCTGGCCTTGAGCGGATACCTGATTGACCTCTGTCGGAATCGGTTACCTGAAGTGGAAATGGTTACCCCTGGTAAGCCGGAGTGGCGCGCCGGGATCGTTACCTTTCGCCTGTCTAACCCAGCAATAGCTGAGCGGCTGGTAAATGAGCTATCTCGGCTGCAGATCCGCTGCTCTGCACGGATGCATTATGTTCGTTTGTCACCCCACTGGTACAATACTGCTATGGAGCTGGAACAGGCTGTTGCCGCAGTGGAACGGATACTGATTTCCTCGGACTGAGCGGTTGAGCGTGTTGAATGCGCAAAGCAGATACCGATGGAACGACTCAGCGATCAGGAGCGACGGCGTCGGGAGGAGTTGGGGCTATTGCGTCGAGCTGGTATAGACCCATATCCGTACACCTATGAGCGGAGCCATACAGTTGCGCAGCTTCGGCAGGGCGTTGCAACGACGGCTGTCGAGACTTTCGACGACGTCGCCCTTGCTGGAC
>JANWXA010000010.1:0-275 GCA_025055465.1 Candidatus Kapaibacterium sp. | reverse complement strand
CCGGATGGGAAAAGCAACATTTGCCGACCTGCAGGATGGGAGCGGGCGCCTCCAACTCTACTTCCGTGCTGATGACCTCGGGGAGCTCTATGAATTGCTGCGCTTGCTGGATATTGGGGACATCATAGGTGCTCGTGGCTTCTTGTTTTACACCAGGACAGGCGAGCTCACACTTCACGTGCGCTCGTACGAGTTGTTATGCAAGGCGCTACGACCGATCCCAGTTCCTAAGGAAGAGATAGATGAGCAAGGCCACCGGATTCGCCACGATGCCT
>JANWXA010000109.1 GCA_025055465.1 Candidatus Kapaibacterium sp. | reverse complement strand
CCAAAATTGTGCTCAGCGAGTACAGCGGCCCCATAAAGCTCAACGACCACTGAGGATGGAAGCCTTCCAGGACCGCCTCCACCGCTGAAGTCAGCAGAATAAGGAATCCCCAAAAGATACTGGCGTGAACCACTCCCGCTACTTTGTCCCGAAGAAGCCGCTTCTGTCCAAAGGCCACTACCAATGTTTGCCAGAAACGCCGCCCGATTGCGTCCCACCGCTTCTGGGGGCGCGCCAGTCGGAGAAATTTCACCAGACGCCATGCATTGTAGACAAAAATGCTGACTGCAGCAAGAAACATCGGAATGAAGACTGCTTGGCGCATACGACCGATCTCGCTCACTACACATCCCCATACAACACAAAAATAGTCATCACCCTTGCCAGTGGCTGCACCATCGGCCGAACGCCTCCTGCCCCGGTTGTCTCTAATTCATGGGCTCCCCCTGCTGCTTCCCCATCCGCCCCCCTTGTCATCTATGCCAACGATAAAAGTCATTGGCATGCCTTAGGAAGAAACATAGCTTTGTGCGGGTTTCACGAATGCCCGACCGCACTTATGCCAACAATGGGGTTACGTGAGCAACTACGGATTTGCAGCCAATGTCCTTACGGATGGTTGAATCCACTGGGAGAACTCGGGGGAGAGGCCCAACACGCATTAGCACGCGAACGACGGATAGAGATTTTTCCAGCCCGAGCCACCATTGTCCGCTTCGGGGAACCGGTGACGACGTTATACTGCATCTCGCGCGGAACCGCTAAAGCAGTCCTACCATATCACGAGGGAAAACAGCAAATAGAAGTGCTCATCGGTCTCCACAAGCCCGGGGACATTCTCGGACTGCGGGATCTCTTTGGGGAACGACGGCACACAGTAACCGTTACTTCCATGGAAGAGCTGCAGGCATGTGCCCTGCCAGCAGAAATAGTAGAACGCCTCGCTCGCCAGCACTCCCAGTTCTGGGTCCGCGTCGCACAATTACTGGCTCGCGAGATCGAGGCTGTAGAGGAGCAACTCTTACTCTTTCAAAGGCGTTCCATACGCGAGCGCGTTGTTCACCTCCTGCTCTTACTGCTTCGGACATACGGTGCGGACGAACATGGTTACATCCGCTTCCCCGTCACACCCGCCAGCCTGGCAGAGTTACTCCGAACCTCTGTTTCCGCGGTCCGGCGCACCTTGGGCACACTGGAGCGCCGCCGTCTCATACGTTCCATATCCGACCGCGTCGGAATATCCGACGCGAAGGCATTAGCGCACTTGCTCCAGCACACCTAAGGTAGGTGACGCCGTAAGAACTGGAGCAATGCTACGTAGAAGCCCTGTATCTCTGATGACACTTCCTCCCCCAATCCCCACTGGAGGCGATAGCGCCGATCCGCGTGACGGAATTCCACAAAGGCAATGATGTTGCTACTGCCCGTGACAGAGAATTGCTCGCGCTCCCATTGCGCAAGCTGTCGGAGGAAAGGCTGTAGGCTATCGGCGGGCACGCTCCCGGCCGCTTCCAACCGCTCCGGCTGTCCCGGCATTTGACTCCACCGGAAGACAAGCCCATCGGAATGCACTAAGTGACCAGAATAAAGTCCTGTAAAACCGCCTCCCTGTCCCACCAGGATTTCCCCCTCTATGGGTGCTTCAGGCGGTGTACTCCGACATCCTTGCACCAAGCCCATTATCCCCACAAGCATCATAAAGAGCGCCATGAGCTGATCTCCTGCATTGTTACATATCTGTAGACAAGCGCAGGCGCACGATACGCCCATTAGCAGCATCGGCAACATAAAGGGTACGATTGTATACGGTAACCCCTGAAGGACGCCGTAGCCGGTATGTCCCCTCACCCCGATAGCCTCGCACCAACAAACCCGCGGGCGAAAGCACGTAGAGACTATCGGTTTCCGCATCTACAACATAGAGTGTCCCACCAAGGTCGAATGCCGCTGCTTCGGGAGCTCGAAACCGGCCAGGCTGTAGCAACGTGTTGGACTGGACCGTGGGGTCAAATTTCTGTCTCCACCCGGAGGCCTCCCCGGTAGCGTAGGTTAGCCACTGCACTCGATAGTGCATGGCCTGTCCCCGTTGTGTTAGTACCAGCTCCCGCCCATTGACAGAGAGGGCCAGGCCACTGAGTCCTTCGATGGCGTTCAGCGCTACCCCGACCGGACGTAGCGTTGGAAGCGGGGAGCGAAGGCGATCATCCACACCGACGTGAAGCACAGCCTCGTCAGGGTCTATCGCTGAGGTATTCTGTGGACCAGTCCGAGCCACCAGATAACTATTGTCCGGTAAAACGGCAACGGCAGTAAAACGGCGCTGGGGCCGTTCCGGCTCAGCATACGCTAAGCGGATCGGTGCTCGGCGGATGTCGTGCTGTGCTTCCCGCAACTTGACGCGGAATACAGCCCCGATAGTCGCCCGCCCTCCTGGTAGCACTGTATCCAGCTCAGCGCAAACCAAGAGGTCAAAATGTCCGTCCTGGGCCAGTGCAACCGGACGCCGAATTGGAGGGGAAATACCTACGAGGCGCCCCGCAAGGTCTAACATCACAATGCGATGGTTGTCCGTATCGGCCACATAAAGAAAGGGCTCTCGCCCGACAAGTACATCCGACGGGTTGCGAAACCCTGTCCACGCAGGCTCTAACGGAACATACACAGTATCGCCGACCCGTATAGTGTCTCCTGCTGGTCCCGTTGGCATCGAAGGGCGTTCCACCAGGCAACCAGCACCCTGAAACAGCACAAGCACTGTCAGCACCGGGAAATATCGGAGATAGAGCGCCCACCGCTGTACCATAGCAACTAAAGCGACTCTATGCTGCATCCTATTCGATGTATAAGCCCCAGAGGAAACCGGGTTGACAGAGCATAATCTAACTGCAGCGTTATTGGAGCAAGCGGTAGCTGAAGTCCTACTCCGGCACCCCACCACTCCGCAGCACGTGCACGTAACCCAGCTCGCAGCAAGAGCTCAGCAGGAAAAGCAGGCGAGAAGCGCATCGCATACTCACTTGCCACCGCATAGCTTTCAGCATTGTCGCTGGGATGTTCCAGTGAAAGAGCCCACGTCCAGCGCTGGCTGTCGTCATGTAAAACTTCGCCTGCTATGCCAATACGGAAGGTCGTTGGTGGGGCAAACTCCCGGAAATCTGCCCGTTGTCCTTCAGTGTACATCGGCTGTTGGATGACCGGCAGTATTCCCGTAGCGTGGAACGGAAGCCCGAAATGGGATACGGCCACAGCGAACCGAACACTCCCGATACCGGTCCAATACAGAGTCCCAGCATCCCAGACAACACCGCGTACGGTAGCTTCAGCCCACCGTTCCTGCACATACCGCAAGGCTACACCGGCAGCGAATTGTTCGGTAAAGCGATGAGCATACGCTATGGCAGCGGTCCAGTGTCCGAAATAGAACTGGCGCCCGGTGCCGTATGGACGGAATTCCGTGGTTTCTTCAATCGGTGGGGCAACAAGTCCGGAAAGCAACAGTGAAAACGTACCCGCATCCCAGGAGCGGTAGCTTATGTAAGCAGCATGGAACCAGATCTCTGCGACAAAGCGCTGGCTGACCGCGCCTGCGGCGTACCTACCTCTTTGTTCCGCAGCAAGGGCAGGATTGAGCCAAGGCGCTGCTCTTTCCGAAAGTGCCGCAGTCGCCTGCATCAAGGCAGCCTCACGTGCTCCGCCAAGCAGCTTGAGCCCCATGACGGTAGCAATCCCTATGCGCTCTGCTCCGAATTGCGGTAGAATCTGTCCTCGGAGAGCAACAACAACGACGCAACTAATCCCCAGGGAGAGCCACCACATCAGTGCCGCGCAACTCCACCATCAACGTTGATGGTCTGTCCCGTGATAATACCGGAAGCAGGTAGTGCTAAAAACGCCACAACGTTTGCAATGTCCTCCGGTTCATCGGCCCGATGCACAGCCTGGCTCGGCAGAATATGCTGGAGAATCGTCTGCGACAGGGGAGCTGCATGTGGTCTCTGGGTTGCCGTCAACCCTACAGTAATTGCGTTGACCGTGATACCGTACCGACCCACTTCTGCAGCCAAGGATCGGACAAAACCGACGATGCCCATTTTTGCTGTAACATAGTGTACTAAGTACGGCGTGCCCAGCCAAACCGTGTCGGAGGAAAGAGCAATAATGCGCCCAAAGCCCCGCTCTTTCATAGAGGGTAGCACCGCCTTGACCATCAGGAACAAGCTATTGAGCGTGACATCCAGCATGCGCTGCCATTGTTCAAACGTGAGCAATTCAAAGGGTTCCTCCTCGTAAAGCCCGACATTGTGCACAAGGATATCTACCCCACCCCAACGGGAGCGAATACTGTGCACCACATGGTCCACATCAGCGGGCTTAGTCAGATCGGCTTGGATTGTCAAGACCTCGCCCCCCAAGCGA
This sequence comes from Candidatus Kapaibacterium sp., assembly GCA_025055465.1. Taxonomy (GTDB): domain Bacteria; phylum Bacteroidota; class Ignavibacteria; order Kapaibacteriales; family HRBIN21; genus HRBIN21. The sequence continues at coordinate 2,283 of JANWXA010000109.1, read as the reverse complement.
CGGACCGCCTCAGCCGTTTGCCTAGCATCAGCAATGTCGGCAATAGCAATGAGAGCACCTTCTTCGGCTAAGCGTTCACAGAAAGCGCGCCCGTTACCGATAGCAGCACCGGTTACCAGAGCGATGCGCCCCTGTAGGCCTTGCTCGAAGCGATGGATTTGCATGCACTCACTGAGCCCGGTGCTCCGAGGCTGGAACGTGAGACAGGCGGTCCTGGACAATTCCAGCAGCAATGCGCTCGCGAGCTTCAGGAGTCAGCAGACCTAATTCCCTGCCTACGTGCTCGAAAACTTCTAAGATGCGGTCTAAGTGCTCCTCCTCGTGTGTAGCCATATAACTGGTGCGCATCATGCTCATGTTTGGGGGCACGCCAGGCGGGATGAAGGCATTGACATAGACACCGGCATCAAAGAGCTTCCTCCAGAAAAGGAGGGCCGTCTGTACGTCACCAACTATAACCGGTACAATCGCCGTCTGCCCATCCAGCGTGTGGAAGCCTAATCCCTTGAAGCCCTGACGCATCTTGCTGGCATTGCGGATAAGCCTGTCCACCAGTTGGGGCTGTTGCTCCAAGATGTCCAACGCCGCTAAAGCCGCAGCACACGATGCCGGCGTGGGGCTGGCACTGAAAATAATCGCCGAGGAATGGTGCTTCAAGTAGTTGATGACCCGCTCCGGACCAGCAACGAATCCTCCCAACGAGGCAAACGTCTTGGAAAAAGTGCCCATTGTCAAATCGGTTTCCTGAATTAGGCCAAACATGCTGGCGGTGCCGCGCCCACCAACCCCAATGACCCCGATGGCATGCGCATCATCTACCAGTACACGAGCATTGTAGCGGCGAGCGATTTCCACCAACCGTGGGAGCTCGACAATTTCTCCTGTGACCGAAAAGACCCCATCAGAGACCACCAGCTTTCCAGCCGATTCTGGAACACGGGCAAGGACGCGTTCCAGGTCCTCCATGTCATTATGCCGATAACGCACAAACTCTGCCCCCATCCCCTTTGCCATGAGCGCCCCAGCGACAATGGAGGCATGGTTCTCCCGGTCACTGATTACGTAGTCCCCCTTCTGGACTAAGCCCGCAATCGTACCCAACGCCGTCTGAAAACCTGTGCTAAAAAGTAACACAGACTCGTACCCCAGAAAGCGTGCCAGACGTTCCTCTAACTCCACGTGTAAATCTAGCGTACCTGTTAGATATCGCGAACCAGAACAGCCCGTCCCGTATTTCCGAATCGCCGCCATAGCCGCTTCTTTAACCTTGGGGTGGGTTGTCAGGCCCAAATAGTTGTTCGAACCCGCCATAATGAATTTCCGACCCCCAATGCTCACTACAGGTCCCTCGTTCTCCTCGATTGGATGGAAATACGGGTACAGCCCCAGTGCTTTGACTTCGTCAGCACGGGTAAAAGCAAAACAACGCTCAAAGAGATCCACTGTTGCCCTCCGACTCTGGTACGACTTCTTTGGCTTTGGGACGCGCACAAATATCTGAAAAAGTCGGCGGAGCTACGGCAGGCTACCTCCGTGGACTTCCAGAAAGACATGCAGATGTGCGCACGAATAGGCGGAGGAGTAATTCCTTCCCCTGCCCGACACCAATGCGGGGGCTTACGGCGATAAGCTCTTCCGGTACCGGTTCCGAAGGTGCCTGGACAAAGAGATCGGCAGTACAGACTGAACGGAAGTTGTCTGAGAGATCAAAACCAAATGCGCTTGCCAGATTCGCAGGACCACGACAGAGAGCATGGTCTGCAACATCTCCTCGACGACGGCGGAAAATCTCCATTCCCGCCAAGGGCTCCGCCGCCCGCAGGAGAACCGCTGCTCCACGTCCTGCTTCTTCCGTCACAATATTAGCGCAGCGATGACGCCCATAGAGTGCATAAACATAGAGGATACCCCCTGCCTCAAACATAGGCGCATTCCGCTTGGTTTTGCCACGGAAAGCATGATTAGCCGGATCGCCTTCCGGTAAATACGCTTCTACCTCCACCAAACGAGCCGCGCAGTAGATACCTGATTCCCATTTTATCAGAACGGTGCCCAGTAGCTCCCGCGCTACCTTCAGGGTCTCCCGTTGGAAGAACTCACACGGCAGGGCTCGCTCCGGAGAGGGGACAAACACTCCTGCTGGCTTCATCCGTCTCTTAGTGCGCGAACGAACAAGCAAAATTCTACGAATGGGTCCAAACGCCGTGCTCGACGTCAGTTTTGCACACCTTCTCAGCGCTGCTGCTCTGACTCTTCCAAGGCAGCAGAGGATAAGTAACCCCG
>JANWXA010000108.1:3492-6812 GCA_025055465.1 Candidatus Kapaibacterium sp. | reverse complement strand
CAACGTGGGGTCAGGGGCCTAAGACGTACGTCCTCGGTGCGGTTGCGTAGGGCGTAGAGGGCCGTAGGTACTGCCGGGTGGGGGTGGCTTCTGCCGGTGGCAGTGGCGGATTGGCTGCCGGTTCATCTGCTCAGCCTCTTGATGGGATATAAGGGCATCGGGCCTCGGGGGACAGCCCTCTGGGCGGATGCTGGCAAGATGAGAAGTGCTCTCTACGGTGGGATTCGCTCGGCCATTACAGCTCGTTGGCGGCCGGGAGGCCCTGTTCCCAGGCGTCCAGCGCAGCGATGGAAGTGGCAGCAATGTTCCGGAGGGCCTCTTCGGTCAGGAAGGCTTGGTGGCTTGTGATGAGCACATTCGGGAAGGTCAGGAGGCGAGCGATGAGGTCGTCGGTGATGATGTCCTGGGAGTGGTCGTAGAAGAAGAGCCCGGCCTCCTCTTCGTAGACGTCCAGCCCGAGGTAGCCGATCTTGCGCTTCTTGAGCGCCTCGATGACGTCGCGGGTGTTCAGAAGCCCGCCGCGGGCGACGTTGATGATCATGACGCCGTCGGGCATCAGGGCCAGGGTGTCGCGGTTGATGACGTAGCGCGTCTCGGGCGTCAGCGGGGCGCAGAGGACGATGATGCGGCTCTCCCGGCAGAGGCGTTCCAGCGAGACGTACTCCAGCCCGTGCTGCTGGCAGAGCTCGGGGCGCTGGACCGGGTCGTAGCCTAGCACACGGCAGCCGAACCCGTGGAGGATGCGGACCAGCACGGAGCCAATGCGCCCAACCCCGAAGACGCCGACGGTCTTCCCGTGGAGGTCAAAGCCCACCAGGCCGTCCAGGGAGAAGTTCAGCTCACGGACACGGCTGTACGCACGGATGAGCTTGCGGTTGAGTGCCAGGATCATGCCGACGGCGTGTTCGGCGACGGCATACGGGGAGTAGTCGGGTACGTTGGCAACCCGCATGCCGAGCCGGTGGGCATGCTCGATGTCAACGTGGTTGTAGCCTGCCGAACGCAGCGCCAGGAAGCGGACCCCCTGGGTAGCCAGAGCGTCCAGCACAGGGGCTGAGCCGTCGTCGTTGGCGAAGAGCATGACGGCCGGGCAGCCTTGGGCAAAGGTAGCGGTGGAGGTATCCAGGCGATAATCCAGGAAGAGGAGCTCGTGGCGTGAACCAGCAGCTTCGCAGAGGTACGGGCGCTCGAAGTTGTGGGCAGAGTACACGGCAGCTTTCATAGTGAGCTGCAGCTCGTTGGCTTAGCTGAACCCACAAAAATACAGCAAGCCCGCAGTCGTGGGGTGTTGAGCCGTGCCCTGCGCGGGCCAGCAGGAAGGTTGGTCCCTTGCGGCTGGCAAAAGCCCTAAGTTTGGAGCCGTGGGAAGTGCTATTGCTGTAAGGATTGTGTGATGAGCTGGGAGACGCTGGTGGAGAAGCACACTGTGACGGTGCAGGCGGCAATTGAGGCTGTGCGGTCGCGCTCCTTCTTCGCCCACTGGGTGGAGGTGCCGAGTGGGAAGGTCTACGGCGAGACAGCGAATGAAGACGGGCGACGGCGCTTTGAGGGGCTGCTGGGGAAGCCCTTTCCGGAGCTGCTGCAGGTACACGATGGCTTCTGGGGTGGGCATGAGGTCTCCCCGTACGGGCTCCCGCTGAAGGTGGAGTATCCTCGCACTGGGCTGCGAGAGGCCGTAGAGCAGGCCCAACGGGCGCAGCAGCAGTGGCAGCGGCTCCCGGTGCGCCAGCGAGCAGCCGTATTGGTGGAAGCGCTGGAGCAGGCAGCGGCCGACTTCTTCACGATCGCTTACGCTACGATGTACACCACGGGGCAGGGCTTTGTGATGTCGTTCCAGGCCTCTGGTCCGCACGCCTTCGACCGGGCGCTGGAGGCGGTGGCTACGGGCGTATTGGCGCTGGAGGCATTCGCTCCGGAAGCCGTCTGGACGAAGCCGCTGGGGAAGGGTGAGGTGACCGTGCGGAAGCGCTTTCGGGCAATCCCCAAAGGGCTGGGGGCGGTCATCGGGTGCTCTACGTTCCCACTCTGGAATGCGCTGCCCGGCGTCTTCGCGAACCTCATCACGGGGAATGCCTGTCTGTGGAAGCCGCACCCGGCCGTTATCCTACCGGTGGCGCTGTTCGTGGCGCGATTTCAACGGAGCTTGGATGCCCTCGGGCTCAACCCGCACCTGCTCGTCCTGCTCTCGTGCACGCCAGAGCAGCCGTTGACGTGGGAGGTCGCAGAACACTCGGCCGTGCGAATTGTGGACTACACCGGCAGCCCGGCCTTCGGGACGGAGCTGGAGCGCCGGCTTGGAGGGAAGGTGGTCTTCACGGAGAAGGCAGGGGTGAACTCCGTCATCGTGCATTCAGTTGCCGACGTCGGGGCGGTGGTGGAGAACTTAGCCTTCAGCTTCTGCCTCTACAGCGGGCAGATGTGTACGGCACCGCAGAACCTCTTCGTGCCCGAAGAAGGTGTCGGGACGGGCAATGGGCGTCTGACACCGGAAGAGTTCGTGCAGCGGCTCCTCCAGGCCATTGATGCCTTGGTGCAGAACCCCAAGGCGGGACCACCGACGTTGGGAGCCATCCAGAATGAGCGAACCCTCCAGCGCGTTCGGGAGGTGGAGGCCCTCGGGCTACCCGTCCTACGGGCCAGCACCCCGATCCAGCATCCGGAGTTCCCAGAGGCTCGGACAGCCACGCCACTGTTCTTGGAGGCCCGCTGGAAGGAGCATCGAGAGCTCTACGGACGGGAGTGGTTCGGCCCAATCGCGTTCGTGGTGCGAGTGCCCGACGCAGCGACGGCGGTGGCTGAAGTGGCCGATCTGGTGCGGAGTGCCGGCGCTCTGGTGACTTCGGTCTACAGCACAGATCCGGCCTTCCGAGAGCAGGCCGTGGAGAGCATCACCGCGGCGGGGGCGCCGGTGGCACTTAACTTCACAGGGCCTATCTGGATCAACCAGTCGGCAGCCTACAGCGATTTCCACGGCGCAGGAGTCAATCCTGCGGGGAACGCCAGCTTCACAGACCTGGCGTACGTGACGGCGCGTTTCGGGATCGTGCACGTCCGAGAGGTTGGGTAGATAGGCCATGCAAGAGCAGCAGACCACAACGGCCAAGCGTACCATCTTCTATGACCTCCACCGGCGGTTGGGTGCTAAGATGGGCCCTTTTGCCGGCTTCGAGATGCCAATCCAGTACCCGAAAGGGATCGTCCGCGAGCACATGGCGGTACGGCAGTGGGTGGGTGTCTTCGATGTCTCCCACATGGGCGAGTTCCGCATCTGGGGCGAGGAGGCGCTGGAGTTCCTGCAGTTCGTGACAGTCAACGATGTT
>JANWXA010000108.1:0-3482 GCA_025055465.1 Candidatus Kapaibacterium sp. | reverse complement strand
GACGGCGGCATCGTGGACGACCTGCTCGTCTACCACTGCGGTGACCACTCCATGCTGGTGGTCAATGCCGCCACAACGCAGAAGGACTTTGCTTGGCTGCAGCAGCAGGCCTCCCGATTCAGGGTGGAGCTGGAGGATGTGAGCGAGCGGACGCACTTGCTGGCCGTCCAGGGACCGAAGTCGGCCGAAGCGCTGCAGCCTCTGACGGAGCTTCCCCTCCTGGAGCTGCCGTACTACCACCACCGGCGTGCAGAGCTGGCGGGGGTGCCGATGCTCATCTCGCGTACGGGCTACACTGGCGAGCTGGGCTACGAGCTCTACTTTGAAGGTGACCAGGCCACGGCGGAACACGTCTGGGAAGAGCTCTTCCGGGCTGGCGCCTCAGTTGGCATAGAACCCGCGGGATTGGGTGCCCGAGACACGCTCCGGCTGGAGAAGGGCTACTGCCTCTACGGCAACGACATTGACGAGACGACCAACCCACTGGAGGCAGGGCTGGGGTGGATTACGAAGTTGGACAAGGGCGAGTTCATCGGCCGAGAGGCGCTACTTCGGGTCAAACAGGAAGGGCTCAAGCGGCGGCTGGTAGGGTTTCGCACAGAGAGCGAGCGTGCTATCCCGCGCCCCGGCTATACCATCGTGGAGGGGGAGGAGGTTATCGGACGGGTCACGAGCGGGAACATCTCCCCAGTGCTGCGCTGTGGCATCGGAATGGGGTACGTGCCGATAGCGGCTGCGGAACCAGGGACCCGGTTGGAAATCGTGGGACATGGCGGACGCCGCTTCGCGGCTGAAGTGGTGAAGCTGCCCTTCGTGTAAACAGGGGTCCCGCGCTTACGAGCTCAAGAGGTGCGATTCCGTTCCTCGAAGCGTAAGTAACGGTACCACAGCACGAAGAGCTCCCACGTAGTGGCGACGTCACCGAGGCAGTACTGGGCAATCTCCAGCAACCGGCCCTCGTGGTAGTACTGGGCGACGCGTGAGCCGTCAATGCCGTGCGACTTCGGCGAGACGAGCCCGAAGGCGCGGGCGTAGAAGTCGAAGTTGAAGCGCTTCGTGGCACCGACGCTCTGCGGGTTGTAGAAGCAGAGCTCGTCCAGCAGGTCGGTGTGCCCGCCGTAGCGGTAACGCGTGCCCTCCATGAGGTTCCGCGAGGGTCGAATGCGGTGGAGGGCTGAACGGAGCATCAGGAAGGGGGCATCGAAGTTGCGTCCGTTGAAGGTGACCAGATGGGCGCCGCTGTACTTGTCCAAGAGCTTCCAGAACTGTTCCAGGAGCGTCCGCTCGGTACAGCGGTAGACGGGTTCGCCGTCGGGGAGGGCATCGGGGAGGAGCTCGCCGTCGCTACAAGCAGGGTCAACGACGTAGGTACCGCGGCTTCGCATTGACCATTCCCCCTCACCAGTCGTCTCCATGATTTGGAGGCCTAAGCAGATGACCTGGGCCGTAAAGGGGGAGAGCGCCATCTCGAACTTGCGGCGTTCCTGTTCGGCCTCCGACTGGGTTCCGCGGAGGATGAACTCTTGCTGGCTTGGGGCGAAGCTCTCCCACGGCAGCGGGACAGTCTCTATGTCGAACACGATGTAGACCGGTTCGGGCATCACCTCAGCGCACGATGAGGAGCGGGGCCGTCACAACGGTACCGTTCGGTAGGCGGGCCTGTAGGAGGTAGGCTCCGGCAGGAATGCCGCGGACGTCCAGCAGAGCTTCTGCCTCCGAACGCTGTAGGACGGGCGGCTCTACACTCTGCCCCAGGAGGGTAACGAGGCGGAAGGTGGCTCTATCAGCCTGGGGAACAGTGCAGCGCACGAAGAACGAGCTCGGGGTGGGGCTGAGGATGAGGACGCGCTCGCTTGTGGGCTCCGCTACGCCAGTTACTGCCTGGAGCCGGAGATCATCCACGAACCAGCCTTCGGCCGTACGGAGGGGGCCGGAGAAGAAGCGGAAGCGCACCCAGAGCAGCTGAGCAGTGTCTGGGCGTTGGAGGAAGAAGCGCTCGGAGCGCCAGTCCTCGGGGCTCAGTAGAGTATCGGCCCAGGGCGCATAGAGGCTGGCATTGTACGCAGCAATCCGCTGCCAGGTATCCCAGGTGTTCCAAGCGATCTCGACGAAGCCAGTGTCTGAGGGGTGGATAGTAGCGGCATGGACGAAGCTAAGCTCTACGCCCGATGCTCCGGGCAGGAGCGCAATCGGCGGGAGCAGGAAAGTATCCCGGGCGCGGTTCGGATACAGGCCCAGAGGGGATTCCGTCAGCGAGAACGGCGGGGAGTAGGCGAACTCAGCCGTCAGTCCCCAGGCGCCGCTGTTGTAGTAGCGGTGGGGCGGAAGCTCTGGAGCCGAGAAGGATTCAGAGAGCTCCGCGGGGATGGTGCCGGCGTAGCACAGCAGATGGGTGCTGGATTCGCTCTCTTCTGTGCCAGCCACGGCTGTAGCCCAGTAGCGGTAGAATCCGGGTTCGGGGATGGGGTCGGAGAGCGTCATGGAGCGCCCGGTGTCCGTCGGCGCTACCGACACTGTGGCGATGAGCTGGGTGTTCCGGTAGAGCCGGAGAGCAGAGAGGTTCGTCAGTGGTGTGGTGCCGTCGGCCCGTCGCCGCGGCAGGCGGAAGGAGAGGCGGACTGTGTCGGGCTGGAGGAACGAGGCAGGGAGCAGCTCTGGGGGAGCAGGTTGGCGAGCCCCACCGGCGATGGCGGAGTCTGTGCGGAAGGAGCTGGTATCGGGCCCGGCGACGACGGCAATGTCATAACGGTAGCGACGGTAGGCCTGAAGGGCTGTGTCGGTGTAGTCCGTCAAGCTCTGCGGCAGTACGCGGTGGAGCACCCCATCCCGCAGCAGGAGGTAGCTGAATGCTGTCAGTGGCTGGCCGAAGACGCGTGCGGTCGGGGGATCCCACTGCAGACGCAGAGCCGTTGGGGTGTCGGGCAGCACGGAGACCCGGAAGTTCCTCACGGGCATTGGCGCCCGGACGTTGATTGGAGCGCTGTAGACATCGTTGTCGGCGATGTTCGCAGCCGTGTTGCGCATGTCCACCCACGAGGGGTAGAGCCAGCCGTTGTAGAAGGTACACCCACTGTAGTCTCCAGCGAAGGCGTTCCCGCGGAAGGGATTACGCCGCAAATCCCAGAGCGTATCCCCAACGCGGCGGTCAACCCAGGTGGTGCCACCGTCGGAGGAGTAGCTGACCGAGACCGTCACGAGGAGGTTCTGCGGGTCATCGCGGCTGTCCATGTACATGATGGCGAGGTCGCCCGTCGTTGGGTCCAGTGCCATCCACGGCCAGAACTGGTCGCCGGCGGTGTCGGAATGGACGATGACAGGTGGGCTCCAGGTAGCTCCGCCATCGGTTGAGCGGCTGAAGTAGACGTTGGGGATGGAGTCAGCAGCCCAGCAGAGGTACAGCCATCCGCGGCGCGGACCTTGGGTTGTATCACAGACCAGCACGGGATAGGTTTCAGCCCGGACTCCGCCCTTGACGGTGTGGC
>JANWXA010000107.1 GCA_025055465.1 Candidatus Kapaibacterium sp. | reverse complement strand
TATAAAGAAGAGTTCGAACGTCGCGAAGGCTTCCGGATTACGTACCTTCCTTTCTTCGTACGGGCTGCTATTGAGGGCCTGAAAGCCTTTCCGGTTGTGAATGCCAGCGTTGAAGGAAAAAATATCCTCGTGCACAAGCAGATCAATATTGGGATTGCCACTGTGTTGCCGAATGGTAATCTGATTGTACCTGTCATCCGGAATGCCGATGCGCTGAGCATCACGGGATTAGCACGAGCCATTCACGATTTGGCGCAAAGGGCTCGAACGAAAAAGCTCTTGCCCGACGAAGTGCATGGAGGTACGTTTTCCATCACGAACTTTGGTACATTTGGCACTTTATTAGGGACGCCCATTATCAACCAGCCACAGGTTGCGATTTTGGGGGTTGGCGCAATTCAGAAGCGACCGGTGGTGCGCGAAATCGAGGGAACGGATGTGATCCTGATACGGCACATGGTCTACCTCTCGCTCAGTTTTGACCATCGTATTATTGATGGGATGTTGGCGGGCCAGTTCCTGCGGGTTATACGCCAGTCCCTGGAAGGGATGAACGAGCATACAATACAGTTATAAACGATCTTGCGAAGGGGTTGTCTGAACACGTTACGTTGAGAACTTGGGTGGTAAGGGAGGAGCTGGTAAGAAAGGGGGTGGCATTGGGGTTGATAGATGTTTTTCTTTAGGAGAGGATTCCTTTATCGAGAGAGGCGATGATGTGGCGGAATCTAATCTTGGTTGGATGTGCTCTCTCGGCGTGGACGCAGGAGCCGGCCTACTACCGCCCATTTCGGCTCTATCCTGAAGGACGTCTGGAGGTCAGTTGGCTTGGAGGGGCCACGAAGTACGGTGGTGAGTTCTCCAGCCATCGCATACACGGGGTGACGGGTGTCCAGTTCCGTTACTTTCTCCCCTTTAGTGCGGAGCTGGCCCTGGGAGTTCGGGGTACGTTTGGCTATTTGGCGTATGATCGACGTTATAAGTGGCGTTTTGGTCCGTCCTATTACGAGCAATTCCCTCCGAGCGACTATCCTGGTCCTGCTCATCGGCGTACGAAGATAGCTACATGGGAGGCTCTCTTCTTTGTTAATCTCTTTCCCCGTTCGGAATTGAACCCGTATTTGTTTGGTGGTATCGGGCTATTGTCATTCCAGCCTCAGGATATTGTGGAAGATGCTGTCACCCCGAGTGGGCGAAGGGTCCACTACCCCAATTTTACAGAGAGCGATGAGTTCAACTTGCATCCGGTGGGAGGGATAGGTCTGGATTACTACATTGGACGCCGCTTCTCTATAGGGTTGCAGTTGGCTGCCCACTCTCTAACAACAGACTGGCTGGATGGTTTTGCCCTGCGCCTTATCAACGAGCGAGGGGACACTACCCCCTCCCATAGTGATGGGTATGCTGAGCTGACTCTCAAAGTTTCATATTATTTATTCGACGAACTCGACCATGACCGAGACGGGTTGATAAGCGAGGAAGAGCGAGAGCTCAAGACTAATCCGTACCATCCTGACACGGACAGTGACGGGCTCAGCGACTTTGAAGAAGTTCGCCGCTACTACACAAGCCCCCTTATAGCGGACTCTGACGGAGACGGGCTAACGGACGGGCAGGAAGTCTTTCGGTACTTTACTGATCCTACGCGCCGGGATTCCGACAATGATGGACTGAGCGACGGTGAGGAAGTGCTCTATTACGCCACGAACCCATTGCGGGCGGATTCTGACGGGGATGGCTTGTCCGATTGGGAAGAGATTCGTCGGGGAGCTAATCCTATGCTGGCCGATACCGACGGCGATGGGGCCCGAGATGGCGACGACCTGTGTCCCCGACTACTCGGGAGCCTGAGAAATCACGGTTGTCCCGATGGCTATCCACACCCTGCGTTGGCATCGTTGGGGCTGACCCCCGAAGCTCCCTACCGCCGGGATACTGTGATAGCAGTGCAGCGCGACACTGTACTCGTGGAGCGCCTGGTTCGAGATACCGTCGTGGTCACTCAGTTAGTCGAAAAACCCGTGGTTGGGCGCCCAATGGTCCTGCCGGGGCTTTTCTTTGAATTTAACAAGGCCGTGTTGCTACCAGAGGCAGAGGCCCTGTTGGAGCAGATTGCTGAGTGGCTTTGTCAAAATCAAACTATTTCTGTTGAGGTACGCGGGCATACGGATTCAGTTGGAACAGACGAGCAAAATGCACGACTGTCGCGGATGCGAGCAGAGGCGGTTCGCGACTTTCTTATTGCTCAGGGTATCGAGCCCAACCGGATTGTCGCAATTGGAATGGGGCGTCTGCAGCCGGTAGATAGCAACAGTACGGCAATCGGGCGTGCACGGAATCGCCGTGTGGAACTCATTTTCCGCCACCAATAGATGACACCAGGCTTCGCTCTTCATCCCCACACTGCTGATATCCGAATGCATGTGTGGGCGGCGACGCTGCCTGAGTTATTCCAAACGGCACTTGAGGCGCTGGCTGATATCTTGTTGCCGGGAGGCTGTCATAACGCCCGGCGGCTATCGCTCCGTCGTCCAGTGGTGTTGACGGCGTTGGACGCTACTATCCTCCTGGTTGACTTTCTTTCGCAGGCATTGCTATATAGCCAAGTCCAGAAGGCCCTGTTTTGCCGAGTCCGCTTTCGGCAGCTTACTGAGACAGAGCTGCGGGGGACGCTGTACGGTATTCGCGTCGGAGAATTCATACAAGACGTCAAAGCTGTGACGTACCACGAAGCCCTTGTTTGTCGTCTACCACATAGGTATGAAGCACGGCTGGTATTGGATGTATAAGCTATGGTGCACAAAGAGCAGTTACAGCGCATTGCGCCTGTGGTGTGGGAGCTTCCGACAACGATTCGCTCGGACATGCGCGTGCCCGCGCGGGTGTATGCTTCCGAAGAGCTATTGGAGCAGATTCTATGCGACCGATCGCTGGAGCAACTCATCAATGTGACGACCCTTCCGGGAATTCAGGAAGCGGCTTTAGTCATGCCCGATGCCCACGAGGGCTATGGCTTTCCGATCGGAGGCATCGCGGCAATGGATGTCCAGGAGGGTGTGATTTCTCCTGGGGGTATCGGGTATGACATTAACTGTGGGGTGCGTCTATTAGTGTCCGAGTTGACTTACCCCGAGGTGGAGCCGCGCTTAGAGCTTCTGGCAAGAGCCATTTCCAAGGCGGTTCCCTCGGGGGTGGGACGTGGTGGACGCCTCAAGCTCTCTTTTCGAGAGCTGGAAAGCGTGCTCAACCGTGGGGCTCAGTGGGCAATGGCAGAAGGATATGCTGAAGAAAGGGATTTAGACTTTATCGAGTCCCATGGTTCGCTCCAGGATGCGGATGCCGAAGCGGTGTCCAAAGAGGCTAAGGAACGCGGCCGCGATCAACTGGGGACGATGGGAGCGGGGAATCACTTCGTAGAGGTAGATTTTGTGGAGAAAATCTACGACAAGCCCGTTGCTCAGGTATTGGGCTTGAGACTCCAGCAGGTTGTTGTTCTCATTCATACAGGTTCTCGAGGGTTAGGCCACCAGGTGGCAACCGATTACATTCGGATGATGCTTTCGGCGCTCTCGCGCTACAACATTCATCTTCCTGACCGTGAGCTGGCGTGTGCACCGTTCCACTCACCGGAAGGGATGCAGTACTTTCGGGCAATGTGTGCGGCCGCGAATTTTGCCTGGGCTAATCGCCAACTCATTACGTGGGAAGTCCGGCAGACATGGAGGGATATTTTTGGTGAAGCGGGGGGACGGCTTCGGGTTCTCTATGATGTTGCCCATAACATCGCAAAAGTGGAGCAGCACTTGATTAGTGGACAGCCTAAACGGGTGCTGGTTCACCGGAAAGGTGCCACACGAGCTTTCCCGCCAGAGCATCCAGAGACCCCGGAGGTATACCGACGCGTGGGGCAGCCTGTCCTTATTCCAGGCAGTATGGGCACGTCTTCGTATGTGCTTGTAGGGGCCTTGGGTAGCATGGAACAGACCTTCGGATCAACATGCCATGGGGCCGGTCGGCAGATGTCTCGGCACGCAGCGAAGCGCCAGGTAGATGCCGAAAAGCTCCGTCATGAGCTGCGACAACGAGGGATTATCGTACAGGCAGGCTCCGTTCGAGGTCTGGTAGAGGAAGCACCTATTGCCTACAAGGATGTAGATGCTGTGGTCCGCGTCGTGGACACAGCTGGTATTGCTCGAATGGTAGCCCGACTCCGTCCGATGGCGGTGGTTAAAGGCTAAGTGTCTGCCAGCCTCCGGCGAATTGTATGCAAAAGCTCGTGGGCTTTGCGTTCCCGTAACTCTGCCACCATAGCGTGGAAGCCTTTATGGTCCAGTGTTTTGAGGGCTTTCACTGTTAGGCGTAGGCGGACCCACCGTTGCAGTTCGGGTACCCATACCCGCTTCCACTGTAAGTTGGGAAGAAATTTGCGATTAGAACGGTTGTTTGCGTGGGAAACCTTGTGCCCAGACTGCGGACCGATACCCGTAAGTTGACACCGTTTCGGCATGTTTGCTGTCTTCTTCGGGAACTACGACACTTAGATTTTGCAAAAATAAAAGTTTGCCATGGATGAGCGGCGGTAGGTAGGTTTGTAATTTTGGGCTCTATTTGACCTTATTCTCTTCGGACAAGCGGTGATGGGGAAATACGTGCTCCAGCGAACGTTGCTGTTTATCCCGACCCTCTTTTTTATCACGTTGCTTTCTTTTGGTATTAGTCGGTTAGCGCCTGGCGACCCAGCGGCACTCAAAGTCGGGGTCACTGCGGAAGGGGGCATTGCAGGACGAACGGGCCTGAATGAGCGAACGTTGGAGCTGCTGCGGAAGCAGTGGCACTTGGATAAGCCTATCTGGCAACAGTATCTACTGTGGTTGCGCGACCTGATCCGCCTGGATTTCGGTCGCTCATTTCAGGACAATCGCCCAGTGCTGGAGAAGGTGGTCGAACGGCTCCCTATCACGCTGGCGATGAACGTTATGGCGGTATTGTTGGCCTATGGCATCGCTATACCCCTGGGGATATTCTCTGCTAAGCGTTCGGGCAGCTTCGCCGATCGCTTGGTGGCTTTCTTGCTTTTTGCACTTTACTCGTTACCTACCTTCTGGGTTGGAATGCTGGCAATGACGTTCCTGTGTAACCCAGAATATCTAGCCCTTTTTCCAACGGGCGGGATTCGTTCGCTTTTCCATTCGGAGCAATGGAGTCTGGGACGGCGTCTCCTGGATTATGCGTGGCATCTGACGTTGCCGATGATGGTGTATACGTACAGCAGTTTCGCTTTCATCTCGCGCCAGATGCGGAGCGCAATGCTGGAGGTACTCCGCCAGGACTATATTCGCACGGCATATGCGAAAGGACTCCCCGGACGAGTTGTTATCTGGAGACATGCACTTCGTAACTCACTAATTCCTATTGTAACCTTGCTCGCAGGTGTTCTGCCAGCGCTCGTTGGGGGTAGCGTCATAGTGGAAACCATCTTTAGCATCCCAGGGATGGGTGAGCTTTCCTTTAGAGCGCTGGTAGCACGGGATTACCCCGTTATTATGGCGCTCTTCACGTTTTCGGCGCTATTGACACTGGTGGGCATCTTGCTGTCGGATATCCTCTATGCAGTTATAGATCCCCGTATCAGCTTTGCACGGAGAGTACAGTGATGGGGACGGTCCCGTTGCTTGAGAAAGTAGAAATCCCGCTGGAGCAAGGGGAATCATACGGGCTGATGGTCTGGCGCCAATTTCGTAAAAACGCTCTGGGGGTGCTCTCGTTGCTCTTCGTGGGATCCCTTGCTGTAGTGGCGCTGCTGGCAGATTTTCTGGCCAACGACAAACCTATCCTGGCCTCCTACCGTGGGCGCCTCTTGGTGCCAGTACTGCAGCAATACATGGTGGACTGGGGCATAAGCTCCTGGGGAGCTTGGAGCCAGACGAATTGGAAAGGGCTGCGTTATGACTGGGTGATCTGGCCGCCGGTCCCCTATCGTCCGGAGACTACGGATCCCACACTGCAGACACTTCGGCAGCGTAGTCCATCGGGACAACATTGGTTGGGGACGGATGAGATTGGTCGCGATGTGCTGGCCGGCCTCATCCACGGGACCCGCTATGCTCTTTCTATCGGTTTCGTGGCCATGGGGATTGCTCTGGTCATTGGGATTGTGCTGGGAGCCCTGGCTGGCTACTATGGTGGAGTGGTAGACGTCGTAATCTCTCGCCTGATCGAGGTGGTCCTGACCCTGCCAACGTTTTTCCTAATTATCACTGTTGTGGCAATGGTGCAGCAGGGGAGTATCTGGCTTATTATGGCGATGATAGGACTGACAGGGTGGACAGGGGTAGCGCGTTTTGTTCGCGGTGAGGTCCTTCGGGTACGGGCGATGGAATATGTAACTGCTGCCCAGGCATTGGGCTATTCGGCACCTCGCATCATCTTCCGCCATGTCTTGCCCAACGCTTTGGCACCCGTATTGGTTACTGCAGCCTTTGGCATAGCCAATGCTGTCCTTATCGAGTCAGCTTTGAGTTTTCTGGGGTTTGGAGTCCCGCCGACGGTGGTAACGTGGGGCTCTATGTTAGCAAAGGCACGAGGAGCAATAACTGCCTGGTGGCTGGTGTTGTTTCCGGGGTTGATGATCTTCATGACGGTTGCAGCGTATAACTTGATCGGTGATGCATTGCGGGATGCCTTAGATCCTCGGTTGCGGGTGTAAGACATGTGGACTTTTTGCCGTTATTGCTATCTTCCCCACCCCCCAACCCCAACCAACACCCACACCAAACCCAAAAAACGCATCTTTTTGGTTTTACTCTAAAATCAGCTACATG
>JANWXA010000106.1 GCA_025055465.1 Candidatus Kapaibacterium sp. | reverse complement strand
TCTCCAAGCAGCCGCCATTGTCATAACAGCGATGCTGGTCCTGTTGCAGCAGACGGCGTGGACAGAATCTACCCTGGCTGGGCTGTTCTACGCGCTGTTGGCCATCTCAGCGGTATTGGGCATTACGCTGGTTATCCCGATTGGCGGGGCGGATATGCCAGTGGTTATTTCCTTCCTCAACTCCCTCTCCGGTCTGGCCGCTGCCAGTACAGGCTTTGTGCTCCACAACTACCTGCTTATTATTGCGGGCACGCTCGTCGGAGCATCGGGCTTCATCCTGACCAATATCATGTGTGTGGCGATGAACCGCTCGCTGCCGAACGTGCTCTTTGGGGCCTTCGGGGCAGAGGTAGCCCAGGGTGCCGCTACTGACCGCGTTGTCCGGAGCACGACGGCGGAAGATGCTGCTGTCATCATGGGCTACGCACGCTCCGTCGTCATTGTTCCAGGCTATGGTATGGCAGTTGCCCAAGCCCAGCATGCCGTCAAGAAACTGGCCACCTTGCTCCAACAGCGCGGCGTTGACGTGAAATTTGCAATCCACCCTGTCGCCGGTCGAATGCCGGGACACATGAACGTGCTTCTGGCAGAGGCAGATGTACCCTACGATCTCCTCTATGACATGGAACGCATCAACCCGGAGTTTGAGCACACAGATGTAGCGCTCGTCGTTGGCGCTAACGACGTTGTCAATCCAGCAGCCCGCAAAGACCCAGCCAGCCCACTCTACGGCATGCCTATTTTGGACGTTGACCATGCCAGGACTGTGATTGTGCTCAAGCGTTCCATGAATCCCGGCTTCGCCGGCGTGGAGAACGAGTTGTTTTACCAGCCCAACACCTACATGCTCTTCGGGGACGCTCGCCGCTCGCTGGAAGGCATTGCTGAGTCTCTCAAGAACGTGTAGCCTCCGGCACCGAGAGCGAGTATGATCCTCTCAGACAAGGAGATTCTGGAAAACCTCGCCAAGGGGCTAATCGTGATCGACCCCTTCCGCCCCGAATGCCTGGGACCTAACAGCTACGACGTCCACTTAGGGAAGGTCTTAGGTGTATACGTAGACGAAGTGTTGGACGCACGCAAGCCAAATCGGATTGAACTCTTTGAAATCCCTGGGGAAGGCTACGTCCTCCAGCCGAACATGCTCTACCTCGGTGTCACCGAAGAGTACACGGAGACGCATGCCCACGTCCCCTTCTTAGAAGGAAAGTCCAGCGTCGGACGCCTGGGAATTGACATCCACGCCACCGCCGGCAAAGGAGATGTAGGGTTCTGCAACTACTGGACGCTGGAAATCTCGGTCAAAAAGCCAGTCCGCATCTACGCCGGCATGCCGATTGGGCAGCTCATTTACTTTGAGGTCAAAGGCGAAGTGCTCAACCCCTACAACCGCCGCCCTACGTCGAAATACCGCGACCGAAAGCCTGTTCCTATAGAATCCATGCTGTGGAAGAACTTTCTATTGGAACTGAAGTGAGCACAAAAGCCGGGCAAGCGGTGTAATTTTGTCGTTGTACGTGTGGAACTGGCAATGAAGGAACGACGACTGCCCGACGAGCTTGCTCTCGTGGAGCAGGTCCAGCAGGTACGCCAGGCCAAGATTCTGCGCCAACTGCTGGACCGCGATGTCAGCGTGCTCTTTGACGACCCATTGGAGAACGATCTTGTTCTCAATATGGGACCACAACACCCGGCAACCCATGGAGTGCTGCGGGTTTTGCTCCGGTTGGATGGAGAAACGGTCGTCAAGTGCGTACCGGAGTTAGGATACTTGCATCGCGGCTACGAGAAGCTGGCGGAGAACATCACCTACCACGAATTCATCCCACATACCGACCGGCTGGACTACATCGCTCCGATGTCGAACAATGTCGCCATCGCGCTGGCGATAGAGAATGCTTGCGGGATTGAAGCCCCACCACGGGCCCAGTGGATTCGAGTCCTGGTTGCCGAGTTAGCACGAATCTCCTCACACCTGATGGCGATGGGCGCCACATGCATGGACGTTGGCGCAATGACCCTGTTCCTCTGGACCTTCCGCGAGCGAGAGAAGCTCTACGACATCTTTGAGCTCATCTGCGGAGCTCGCTTCACGACAAGCTATACTCGCATCGGGGGCGTTGCGAACGACGTCCCACCGGAAGCCTTCACGAAGATTCGGGAGTGGCTGGATCAGTTCCCCAACGAGTTGGCCTACTTTGAGAAGGTCGTACACCGCAACCGCATCTTCATCGAGCGCTTGGCAGGTGTTGGGTACATCTCGGCCGAGAAGGCAATTCAGCTCGGTTTGACAGGCCCATCGCTGCGAGGCTCCGGAGTACCACGCGACTTGCGGCGCGATGAGCCATACTTGGTTTACGGCCAACTGGACTTTGAAGTCATCACCTACCCTGATGGTGACTCATGGGCACGCTACATGGTGCGCGTCCAGGAGATGAAGGAGAGCGTCAAAATCCTGCACCAAGTCCTGCAGAAGATGCCGCCTGGAGAGGTTCTGGCCAATGATCCCCGATTCGTCCTCCCTTCGAAGGAGCGTGTCTACACGCGCATGGAGGAACTCATCAACGACTTCATGCTCATCAACTTTGGTGTCATGCCTGAGCCGGGCGAGACATACACCGCCATCGAAAGCCCAAAAGGAGAATTGGGTTTCTACGTCGTCTCCGACGGCACCGGCGAGCCTTGGAAGCTTAAAATCCGCTCTCCATCGGCAGCTAACTTACAGGCATTGCCGTATCTCTGCGAGGGCTCTATGGTTGCTGACGTCGTCGCTATTATCGGCTCTATTGACCCGGTGATGGGCGAAGCCGATAAATGATCTCCGTCCGGAAACGGACAGCCCACCACTGGCAAAGAACTGTGCAAGTCCCGGACCGCTGCCAGCTTGATTTGAACATCGCAAAGGAAGCTACTCGTGACTTCCCCAACGTCTCTACTATGCTTCAGACCCGAAATACTGCTGGAGCTCCGGGAGCCTACTCACTCCCAGTGGCGGAGCCCTATCCCAAATTAGTCCTTGTTACAGAGCCCTCCGCCAGCACTGGGCGATATATGCTTATGAGCCCTACGGAGCAGCAGGGCGTGCTTCTCCGTAGACTGCTGTAACGATAATGCAGCGATGCCACGCCTCTGCATCCCTGGACACCGCCACTGGAGCGAGCACGCCGGCGGAGTAGAACTGCAGACTCGCTTCCTCGGTGAGGCCCTTCGGCAGCATGGCTGGGAAGTCGTCTACCTCTGCCACAGCCTGCAGGGAAAGCAGGGGTGGGAAGACGTAGCCGGCATGTCTGTCTACTGGCTACCGCTCTACCCTTACGGCTGGGCTGTCCCACGGAAGGACGTGGAGCGAGTCCTCGAGGAGGTACAGCCGGAAGTCCTCTACCAGCGAGGTTGGGGCACGCTCCAGGAGAGCGGAGTGGCCCTCTCCTTTGCCCTACGCCGCAAGATCCCGTACGTCTTCGCCATCTCCTCGGACGGGCTCCTTCGATGGCGATTCCCAACTGCGCGAACGTTCGCACTCCACCGGTACCCTCGGTGGCGTTCGTGGCTATTGCTCCCATACGCCTTCTGGTCGGACACCCGACTCCATCGCCTCTTCCGCCAAGCACCGTACATCTTCGTGCAACATGAACAGCAGGCCTTATGGCTACGCCAGCGGTATGCACGGGTAGGGATCCTCGTCCGCACGCTCCATCCAGAACCGCTGCGCTCGCCAGAGAAGCACCCCACTCCTCTGGTGGCCTGGGTCCACAACTACCGCCCCCACGCTCAGCTTTCGTTAGCTCTTCGAATCGCCGTAGCGCTCGCCGAGAGGGCAGAATTCCACTTCGTTACCGGGGCCACTCGCCGGGAACAGCTTCGCGAACTCCGTCGTTGGCGCTCTCTGCCGGAAACCCTTCTTCTTCACGGCGCCTTACCAGTTGAGGACGTGGAACGGCTGCTGGAGCGTGCGTGGGTTCTACTCCACACAGGGCTCTACGAG
This sequence comes from Candidatus Kapaibacterium sp., assembly GCA_025055465.1. Taxonomy (GTDB): domain Bacteria; phylum Bacteroidota; class Ignavibacteria; order Kapaibacteriales; family HRBIN21; genus HRBIN21. The sequence continues at coordinate 2,918 of JANWXA010000106.1, read as the reverse complement.
GGCTTCCCCAACACCTTCGTCCAAGCCTGGTTGCGAGAAACCCCCGTGTACTCCCTTTGGGTGGACCCTGCAGAGACCATCACTCGCCACGCCTTAGGATTCTGCGCCCGAGGGGATTTGACTCTGCTCCAGCGAGAGCTGGAAGATGCTCTTAGCCACCCGGAAGACCTTCGAGCGCTCGGGAAGCGGGCACGCCAGTATGCAGAGTCATACCATGGGCTACGGCATAACTCCTACCAGCTACACCGCCTCTTTGAGGGTATCTGTATAGGCCTCCCAACCGAAGAGCTCCGCCGCCTATGGGCCAACGGCTACTCAGAGTAGGCCGAAAGGGTAAAGCACTGCTCCGCGCCCTCCTGTGCCGCCTGGCAAAAGCTAAGCCGCTGACCCAAGAGGAGCTCCAGAGCCGATGGCGACATGCCCGTCGGGCGCTCCTCCTTTGCGGAGCCGGACTCGGAGATGCTCTCATGGCTACACCACTGCTGCTCGCTCTACAGCAGAGTCGTCCGCAGAAAGAGATTGCCGTTGTAGCTTCGGAGCGAGCGGCGGCAGTCTTCGCTCCCTTTGGTATCCGCCTCTTCCAGTACCGCGAGGGCATCCTTGGAATCTTGACGCTGCCCTGGGTGCTGTGGCGCTGCTGGAGTTTTAAAGCCGATATCTTTCTCGGCGCACAACCCGCAAATACACTCCGGCACTCCCTGATTGCTGCTGTCAGCCGAGCTCGATTCCGGGTGAAGCACGCTTTCCCACCAACGACCGAGCCGGAGCGAGACCTCTCCTGTATTTACCACCAGCTCCTCCCCCTTCGACCGAGCCGCCACCGTGTGGAGGCAAATCTGGACTTACTCCGCACCTTTGGGGAGCACATTCCCGAGGGCAGCCTCTATCCTTCGTACCCCATCCCGGAAGCAGCTCGCTGGAGAGCGCAGCAGCTCCTCCCCAAAGCTCGGCTGGTAGCGCTCCATCCAGGTAGCGGTCGGGCGGAGAAGCGATGGGGAGATGAGGGGTTCATGGCTGTCGGGCGCTGGCTGCAGGCACAAGGGTATACGATTGTGCTGGTTGGCGGCCGCGAGGAGCAGGGATTGGCGAGAACGCTGACGCGGGCTCTCGCTCCCACTACCATCAACTTGATCGGAAAGACCTCCGTGCCCGAGACCGCTGCCATCCTCAGCCGTTGCTGCCTCCTCATCTGCAATGACTCCGGGCTTATGCACTTAGCGGTCGCCGTAGGAACGCCTGTAGTGGCTATCTTTGTAAGTACGGACCCGTGCCACATCGGCCCCTATTCTCCAAGCGCTGTTACACTTGGCCACGGCAGGGGTTCTCCGCCGACAGTCGAGGAAGTCCTTCAAGCACTCCAACAGTGTCTTAGAGGCTGAAGTGCAGCATGGCAAGCTACGAGCCGATTCGCTGGCAGGTGCAGATTCGGGACGTCACCTTTGGACGGAATGTCATTGTCGTCGAGCCAGTCAACCTCTACGAGTGCTCCATTGATGACGACTGCTTTATCGGCCCCTTTGTAGAAATCCAGCGTGGAGCTCGAATCGGTAAACGTACTCGGATCCAGTCGCACTCCTTCATCTGTGAGATGGTCACCATTGGGGACGACTGCTTCATCTCGCACGGGGTCATGTTCATCAACGACACCTTCCAGACGGGCGGTCCGGCCCCTCGCGGGCGCCGAGACTTGCTGAAACCCACGATCGTCGGCAACCGCGTAGCGATCGGCACGAACGCAACGATTATGCCCGTCCGGTTTTTGGTAGTTGTAGGTTTAGGTCGGGGAGCAGTAGTGACGAGGGATATCTTAGAGCCTGGCATCTACGCTGGCAATCCCGCCCGCAAGCTGCGTGATTTACCTCGGCAGGTATAGCGATGTACATCCAAGTCCCCTTCGTTGACCTCCGGGCTCAGCACGCCTGTATCAAAGCAGAGATCGATGCCGCAATTGCGCGGGTCCTTGCAGACGCTGCATTCATTCGCGGCAAGTACGTCGAGGAGTTTGAGCGCGCTTATGCCGAAGCCCATGACGTCCGCCACTGCATCGGGGTTGGTAACGGTACCGATGCCCTCTACATTGGCCTCCGAGCATTGGGAATTGGTCCCGGCGATGAAGTCCTCGTCCCCGCTCTAACGTGGATCTCTACAGCCGAGACAGTCTCGTTGACGGGTGCTCGACCTGTCTTTGTAGACATCGAGCCCGAGTACTACGCCATAGACCCACGTCATGCAGAAGCCAAGATCACGGAGAGGACTAAGGCTATCGTGCCAGTGCACCTCTACGGGCAGCCAGCAGACATGGGCCCTCTGCTGGAGTTGGCTCAGCGATATGGGCTCGTCATCTTGGAGGATTGCGCTCAAGCTCACTTTGCCCGCTACCGTGGACGCTTGGTAGGGACCTTCGGGGCACTGGCAGCCTTCAGCTTCTACCCCAGCAAGAACTTGGGGGCCTTCGGGGACGGCGGAGCACTCTTGACTGACGACGATGCCCTTGCCCGCTTCGCCCGCATTTTCGCCAACCATGGATCGTTGACAAAGCATGAGCATGAGATCGAGGGCATCAACAGCCGACTGGATGGTCTCCAAGCGGCCATTCTCTCTGTCAAGCTCCCCTACGTTCACCGCTGGAACCAGCAGCGCGCTGAGCATGCGCAGTGCTATGCTGAGCTCTTGGCAGACGTTGAAGAGCTGGTCCTCCCGCGCGTCCGCCCCAACTGCACCCATGTCTTCCACCTCTTCGTCATCCGCACTCGTTGTCGGGACGAGCTGCAGAAGTTCCTCGCCGAGCGCGGAATCCAAACCCAGCTCCACTATCCCCGGGCTCTTCCCTTCGTGCCGGCATACCAGCGCTTCAGGCATCGTCCTGAAGATTTCCCTATCGCTTGGCAATACCAACAAGAGTTGCTCTCTTTACCCCT
>JANWXA010000105.1 GCA_025055465.1 Candidatus Kapaibacterium sp. | reverse complement strand
CAATGCGTTCCGAGCTTCCAGGATGTCTTCGGCAAAGCGTTGGAGTTGCCGGTACGCATGGGCACGGTCGGAGGCTGAAAGAAGGCTGGCTGCAAGGCTTTCCAGAGCAGTCCGTTCAGTTGGTGTCCATGCCCGAACTTGCTTCCAGTCCTCAACCCCGATAAATCCCCAGAGCTGTCCGTGACGGGTCAGGGGGACCCACAGGAGGGATTGTACATTGCGCTTGACAAAGCAGTTCTCGGAGGTGTCGCCTTGAAGAGCTGCCTGGGCGAGCTCGGTTGCTGTGGCTTCCACAATGGCAATGGCGCTGAGCCGTTCCCCCAAAAGGGGGTAAGCGGCCCAGTGAAGCGGGGAAAAGGTAGCAGCAACGGCATCGTGTGCCTCCGCCTCTCGTGTCCAGAGGGCAACAGCATGAGGGTGGCCATCGGGTAGGGCAACTATGTACATGGCGTCGGCATTGAGGACCTCGCCAAGCTGTGCTAACACAGAGGATGCAATGGGTTCAGGGTGAATAAAAGCGAGGAGCTGCTGAGCAATACGGGAGACTGCGCTCGCTAAAGCCTCCTGATATTGTAACTGCGTCAGTTGCTGTTTCTGTGCGGTAATGTCCCGAAAAAGGGCGCGTGTCACGGGCTCACCTGTTATAGGATCGGGGTGAACTGTTACGTTCCCGCTGACGTGGATTTCTTCACCCAGCTTTGTAACAAAAACGGTTTCAACATTGAAGAGCTGACGATCTCGGAATGCTTGGTTGAAGAGGGCTTTGCATTTCGGCAGTTGGTCAGGACGCACAATGTCCCAGATGCGAAGCTGAGGAAGCTCCTCCTTACTATACCCCATGACTTGGTGCCAGTAACGGTTGACGTAGACGAAGCGTCCATCGGAGGCAACTGATTGGATAAGGTCGGGCATATGCTCCACAAGCTCTCGGTAGCGGGTTTCGCTTTCCTGGAGCTTGGCAAGAAGGTGCAGGCGGTGTTTGAGGTCCCGGCGGTAGAGTAGCAAAAATGGGATGAAGGCAAGTGCAACGACTAACGCCGTCAGCAGGAATAGCGTTTGTAAAGTGTCCACTTGTTTGATGCGGTGGAGAAATTGAGTCTGATGGGCACCCAGCGCAGCAAGATCGGCGCGGCAGCGGAGGAGGAAGGTTTGCTCAGCCCAAAGGCCTAAAGAGTCTATGAAGGAAGGCGTTCCTCGGTAAGGAGTGCGATGAGGGCGAGAAAGTTTCTGCCGAAGGGCGTGTTGATAGTAAGCCGAGCGTTCGGGAAAAAGCTGCACAGAATCCCGGTATGAGGCGATGAGAATCATATCGTCTCCATTTGTGCGGAACTCGACCTCCAGAGCCCGTTTATGGAGGGTAGAAGACGCACCACCTACCATGAGCACCCCGATGATGGGGATTGTGATGGGGAGAAGCAGCCGGTGTGGCCAGCGCATCACAGGGACTTTATTGAAGCTCATAGCACTTCGAAGTTCGGCAGGTTTGGTGGGAACTTTAGTAGAGCTTCTCGCTTACGCTCTTGCCCTGAAGGAAGAGCAGAAGGTAGTCTGGTCCCCCAGCTTTAGAGTCTGTTCCGCTCATGTTGAACCCGCCGAAGGGGTGGCCTCCGACGAGGGCTCCCGTGCATTTCCTGTTGAAGTACAGGTTGCCCACATGGAACTTGTCTCGTGCCAGGCGAAGCTTGTCCGGATTACGAGAATAAACCGAGCCGGTGAGCCCATAGATGGTACCGTTTGCAATCCGGATGGCGTCTACGAAGCTGTTGGCTTTCAGAACAGCCAATACGGGGCCAAAAATTTCCTCCTGGGCCAACCGAGCGCGCGGGGGAACGTTGATGAAAACGGTGGGCTCGATATAGTATCCGTCTAAGTCGCCTACGGGATTGCCACCCACAAGGAGCCGACCTTCCTGACGCCCAATCTGGATGTAGTAGAGAATGCTTTCCTGGGCCCGGGCAGAGATAACAGGGCCAACTTCGTAGTTCTCAGCGGGGTCGCCGATGCGAAGGCCCTTGACTGCTTGCTTGAGCCGGTGAACGAAATCGGCGTAGACGGCTTTATCAACGATAGCGCGAGAACAGGCGGAGCATTTCTGTCCTTGATACCCGTATGCAGAGAGTACGACTCCTTGCACGGCAGCCTCCAAATCGGCTTCTGAGTCCACGATAATGGCGTCCTTGCCTCCCATCTCTAAGATGGTTCGCTTGATCCAGAGTTGTCCTGGCTGTGGTTTGGCTGCTAGTTCATGGATGCGTAATCCTACTTCCATGGAGCCGGTAAAGGCAATGAAACGGGTACGCGGGTGAGCCACAAGGAAATCCCCAACTTCGCTGCCGCTGCCGACGACCAAATTCAGCACGCCCTCAGGCAGTCCCACGCGACGAAAGATGTCTGCCAGTAGCCAACCCATCATTGGGGACTCTGAGGAGGGCTTGACAACGACGGTGTTACCGGAAACAATGGCTGCCGAGGCCATGCCAGTCAGAATTGCCAGTGGGAAATTCCACGGAGGGATAATGACTCCGGCGCCCAACGGGATATAGAAATATTCGTTGCGCTCGCCCGGCACGGGGGTAACGGGCTGTGGTTGTGCGTATCGGATGGCTTCGCGAGCGTAGTACTCCAGAAAGTCAATGGCCTCGCAGGTATCGGCATCGGCTTCGGCATAGTTTTTTCCTACCTCAGAAATCATCCACGCATTCAGCTCCATTCGTCGCCGGCGCATTTCCTGAGCCGCTTTGATCAGGTACAGTGCACGCTCCTCTGCCGGTACATTGCTCCACTGCTCAAATGCACGCCATGCGGCTTGAAGTGCTTGCTCAGCATCCCTGCGAAGGCCCTTCTGGAAAATGCCCACTATTTCGCTGGGATGCGCTGGGTTAGTGGTGTAAAGTTTCTCACGAGAGTATACCTCTTTGCCGTCAATCAGATTGGGATATTCATGTCCAAACTGCTTGCGGACTTTTTCGAGTGCCTCGCGCTGCTTGCGGATATTTTCGGGTTTGGTAAAGTCTAAATGAGGTTCATTGCGGAAAGAATCCAGGTTCAGTGCCATCTACCGTGTTCCTGGGTCGTGGGACGTATCCGCATGGGTTTGCTCAAGCTCGGCTGTATAACCGCGCTGGCGCAGGATAGCGAGAACGGGAGCAGTAATGTCAGTGCTGGCATCTACAATGAGAAGTTTGTTCGGGTGCTCCAGTCGGACTTCCCAACGGTAGATGTCGGGAATGCTCCGCAGCTCTGGTCTGATTGCTTCGACGCAACCATTGCAATGAAGGGTCGTGCGAAAGACATACCGTCGCACGGGGATAGCGGGATTTGGTTGTACGAAGCGCAGCCGCAAACTACTAAGAACAACGGAGACGGAGCTCAGCGCCATAGCGAGTCCAGCAATCATAGGGGTCAGCAGTAGCCCAGTGAGGGGATAAAGTATCCCGGCTGCTAATGGGAGAGCCAGGAGGTTGTATCCAAATGCCCAGGCGAGGTTCTGAGCGATCACACGGCGGAGTGCTCGAGACAGTAGCCAGGCGAAGGTCAACCGATGAATATCTCCGGTGGATAGGACCAGAGAAGCGCTCTCCAAAGCTATGTCTATCCCGCTGCCGACAGCGATACCAACCTCAGCAGTTGCCAGTGCTGGGGCGTCGTTGATGCCGTCTCCGACAACAGCAACACGGTGTCCGCGATGTTGCAACTGGCGGACATAGTCGGCTTTTTCGTGGGGAAGGAGCTGGGCTCGAACATGTTCAATTCCGGCCAAGCGGGCGATGCGCTGGGCTGCTTCGCTGTGGTCGCCTGTGAGGAGATGAACCTCTACACCTTGTCGTCGGAAGAAGTCCACGGCGTCGGCTGCTCCAGGTCGAAGAGTGTCTGCCAAGGCGAAGGCAGCCAAGAAGTCAGAATCGCGAGAGGCGCACACAATCGTGTACCCCATCTGACGCCATCTTTCCAGGTCTTGCTGGAAGGATGGCGGCAGGGAAATACCGTGGTTCTGCAGAAAGCTGAGGCTACCGACCATATAGAGGCTGCCACTAATGCGTCCACGGATTCCACGGGCAGGGAAGTTGGCGAATTCTTCGACGGCAGGGAGGGGGTCTGCTAAAGGAACCAGGGTGCGGAGTAGTGCTGATGCCAAGGGGTGTTCTGAGCGGACCTCAAGCGCGGCCAGAGCATATCGGTGGGCCACACTATCATGTAGCCAGCGTTCTTCTACAATATGGGGCTTGCCCTCGGTGAGAGTTCCGGTCTTGTCCAACACCAGGACCGTGCATTGTGAAAACTGCTCCAACGCTGTCGGATCCTTGACCAGAAGGCCCTTTTCGGCTGCCCGTCCGACCCCGATAAGGAAGGCCATTGGGGTCGCCAGCCCCAGAGCACAGGGGCAGGCGATGAGCAGAACGGAAATGGCGGTCAACAGTGCGTATGATACGCGCGGCTGTGGTCCCAGAGCAAGCCAAGCAAAGGCAGTGAGGAGGGCAAGGAGGAGGACACCAGGAACGAAGATGGCGGAGATACGGTCCACCAGGCGCTGAATTGGTGCTTTGTAGCTTTGCGCCAGGCGCACCAACTCTATTATCCGCGCTAGAACGGTAACGTTGCCGACCTGCTCGGTACGTAGGAGGAAACTTCCGGACGTGTTCAGTGTCCCTGCCCAGACGCGCATCCCCGGAAACTTTTCTACCGGAAAGGGTTCCCCAGTAAAGGCGCTTTCATCAACAGTGGAGAACCCCTCCACGATGACACCATCTACGGGAATGCGCTCGCCGGGACGGATGCGAACAAGGTCTCCTGGCTGAAGCTCATCGATTGGCACTTCTTCCTCCATGGTGTCTTTTAGACGGCGTGCTGTCCTGGGTTGCAGGGCAATGAGCCGTTCTACGGCACGGGATCCGCGGAGGCGAGAGCGCTCTTCAACGTAGCGCCCCAGTAGAACGATGGCAATGATCACGGCAGTAGCTTCGTAGTATAGCGGGGCTTCTATTCCAAGCGCGGTGAAGGTTCCAGGTGCCACCGTTGCCCAGAGGCTCAAGGCGAAGGCAGCACCAGTGCCCAGGGCGATAAGAGTGTCCATCGTCGCCTGCCTATGACGGGCATATTTCCAGGCGTTTGTGAAGAAGTCTCTCCCTACCCAAAGTACTGGCAACGTTAGGAGCAGGAGGATGACAGCAGGCACTTGTCCGTGAAGTGTCATGGAGAGGAGAGAAACGGGCAGGGCACAGAGGAGAGCCATCCAGAGTCGGCGGCGCAGTTCCCGGAGGCGACTCTCTCGTTCTTGCTGTACGTCCTGAGCTTCTACCACGAGGTCGTAGCCCAACCGCCGCAGTAGTTGGCGGAGATCGTCCGGAGTATAGTGCAGGGGATCATAGGCGACAGTCAACGTCAGCGCTGCAAAATTCACTTCTGCGGTTGCGATGCCTGGCTGTGCCCGGAGGAAGGTCTCGATGCTCCGAGCACAACTGGTACAGTGCATACCTGTAACGGGATATACCGATCTCCGGTACTGCGAAGGGGAGCGGTCTTCCATAGACGCCGGCGATGCTTTCTTATGGGGAGTGGTAGCGGCAGCACTTCGGGAGCTTACGATGGGCGTCATCTGAGGTTCTGAATTTCTCAGTGTCGTACCCGATGTCTGCCAGGCGCTTTTGAATGTCCGTCCGGTTGAGACGCTTCGGCTCGTATGTAACAAATAGTTCGAATGCTATGCTCCACCGGGCACTCTGGATGCCTCCCAGCTGTTGCACTGTGCCTTCTATCCGTTTCTTGCAATGGTTACACCATTCACCGACGATGAGAATATCAGTTAAGGTGAGAGAGGGATCTGTTCTTGGGTGTTCCGGGACAACCTCTTCTGGCTGTGGTAAAATGATGGAGGTAGTGAAGTTTTCAGAGACCTGTGGAAGAACGCTGGTTCCATATAATAAGAACGCGAAAATGGTAACGCCACGGCCCATCGTGATGATTGCGGTATTGTTGAAGGAAATGCGAAGGCGCCGACGATGCTTTGTGGGCCTTAGTGTAGCTCTTCCTTTTAGATGGTGAGCTGTGTTTTGCCCTAATTTTGTTGCTGCGTTCGTGTACGGGTAGTAGCGAGGAAAGTTATGGGAATCTTTGAGCGGGTGGCTGCTTTGGGACATGAACAAGTACTTTTTTGTTCAGAACCTGCAGTAGGTCTGCGTGCCATTATTGCAGTGCATGATACGACGCTGGGGCCGGCGCTGGGTGGGGTGCGAATGTGGGCCTACCCTACTGAGGAAGAAGCCTTAGAGGACGTCTTACGCTTGTCACGAGCGATGACCTATAAGGCTGCTGTTGCTGGACTCAATCTGGGCGGAGGTAAAGCGGTCATCATCGGGGACCCACATACGCAGAAGAGCGAGATGCTTTTCCGTGCCTTTGGACGCTTCGTGGACGCGCTGGGTGGGCGCTACATTACAGCTGAGGACGTAGGCACGACGGTGGCTGACATGGAGTGGATCCGAATGGAGACCCGCTTTGTCACGGGGGTTCTGGAGGGTAGTGGTGATCCGTCACCTTTCACGGCTCATGGAGTGTTCTATGGCATAAAAGCGTGTGCAAAAGTCGTCTGGGGTTCGGATTCGCTGGCAAACCGGACGGTAGCTGTGCAGGGGGCGGGAAATGTTGCCCAGAATTTGGTCGAGCATCTTGTCCGTGACGGGGCTCGTGTCTTTATCTCGGACATCTATCCTGAAAAAGCCCAAAGGCTCTGCGATGAAGTTGGAGCAATCCCGGTGTCAGCAGAGGAAATTTACGATGTATCGTGTGACATCTTCTCTCCTAATGCCTTGGGCGGGGTCATCAATGAGCAGACTATTCCACGTCTGCGCTGTGCGGTTGTTGCCGGGGCAGCGAATAATCAACTGCACGATGAGTACGCGGATGCCCAGCGCTTGCACGAGCGC
>JANWXA010000104.1 GCA_025055465.1 Candidatus Kapaibacterium sp. | reverse complement strand
TTCAGCGAGATCGTATTGTGCGGTGGCGTTGGAACTTGGAGCATCAGCAAACCGAGCGCTACAGCTCCCATTTGTACAGCCAGACGCCATTCTCAGCTCTGCACGTACCCGTAATCCCAGCGGTTTATACCGAGGATTCGCCCTTAGTCAATGGATTTGAGATTCTCAACGCTTGCTTCAACGAGGCGCTCCGGCGCGATCCCCGGATTATCATCTTTGGTGAAGACGTAGGGCGTCTAGGGGATGTCAACCAAGGCTGTGCTGGATTGCAGGCTCGTTACGGCGAATTGCGGGTAAGTGACACGGGGATCCGCGAATGTACAATCGTCGGGCAAGCAATTGGGATGGCCCTGCGTGGGCTGCGTCCGATCGCTGAAGTGCAATATTTGGATTACTTATTCTACGCCCTGCAGATCATGTCCGACGACATCGCCACATTCCAATGGCGAACGAAGGGCATGCAGCGAGCTCCTGTTATTGTGCGGACGCGTGGACATCGCTTGGAGGGTGTCTGGCACTCAGGATCACTCATGGGAGGCATTATCCATCTGGTGCGGGGAATGCTGGTGCTGGTTCCCCGCGATATGACGCGAGCAGCAGGCTTCTACAACACGGTCTTGCGCTCTGATGAACCGGCGCTTATTGTGGAGGTGCTCAATGGTTACCGGCTCAAGGAGCGGTTGCCAGCAAACATCGGGGAGTTCACCGTTCCAGTAGGTATCCCAGAGGTGCTGCGGGAGGGGACAGATATCACGATTGTTACCTATGGTGCTTGTTGCCGGATCGTCTTGGAGGCTGCTCAGCTTCTGGAGCACGTCGGTATTAGCGCTGAGGTCATAGACGTACAGTCGCTCGTGCCTTTTGATGTCCACCACCAGATTGTGGACTCACTGCGGAAGACCAATCGTATTTTGTTTGTGGATGAAGATGTCCCAGGCGGAACCACGGCTTATATGCTCCAGCAAGTTCTGGAAGTCCAGGGAGGCTACCAATGGTTAGATTCCCCTCCACGGACGCTTTCGGGTAAAGAGCACCGCCCAGCATACGGGACCGATGGGGATTACTGGTCTAAGCCTAACGTGGAGCATGTCCTTGAGGCAGCTTACGAGATGATGCACGAAGCCGACCCTCGGCGCTATCCCCTCTTTTTCCGCTAACTTTGTTCGGCCAGTGGTGTGCGTCCTTTTGGTCAAAGCCCATGCACATTGAGCTGTTAGAGCGATACTATGCCTGCGAAAGAACGCCCGTCGAAAAATTTCGGGATGAACTGAGAGCTGTTTTTGAGCATCCTTATGTTCCCGGTGTCCTCTTGATTTTGTGCACTATTGTGGCTTTGGCCTGGGCTAATAGCCCCTGGGGTGAGAGTTACACAGCGTTGTTCTTTACCCACTTTGTTGTCGGCTACGGTGATTTTGCTCTCTCCAAGCCCCTGGTTTTCTGGATCAACGACGGCTTGATGGCAATCTTTTTCTTCCTGGTTGGGTTGGAGATTAAGCAGGAGATATTGGGGGGTGAGCTTTCCTCGTGGAAGAAGGCATCGTTGCCAGTTGTTGCAGCTATTGGGGGAATGCTATTCCCGGCACTTGTCTTTACTCTCTTTAACCATGGGCTGCCAACGCAGCGCGGGTGGGCGATCCCAGCTGCAACCGATATTGCCTTTGCAGTGGGCGTCCTATCCTTACTGGGGACCCGAGTTCCGCGTGCACTGCGCATCTTTCTGCTGAGTCTGGCGATCGCTGATGACATCGGGGCGGTGCTCATCATTGTGCTCTTTTATACCACTGACCTTGCACTGGATGGTTTGCTCATAGGCTTTCTCGGGCTTGCCATCCTATGGGGATGTAACCGGCTGCGGATACACAATTTGGGTATCTACGGCATTATCAGCGTCCCGATCTGGATGGCATTCCTGAAGTCAGGGGTCCATCCTACCGTCGCTGGGGTTCTGGTTGCCCTGACGGTGCCGATTCGTCCTCGGATGCCGTGGGAACGTTTTCGAGAAGGTACAATTCGCCTCTTATCTGAACCGTTCCTGTGGGACAAGCCTCTATACGCGTACGCGATGACCGTCACCGAGCATGTAGAGCAGGCAAGTATTCAGGCAATACCCCCGTTATATAGGGCGATCCACGGACTGCACGGATGGGTCAATTACGGGATTATGCCGTTGTTTGCACTGGCGAACGCCGGGGTGCGTGTAGAGTTGGAGGGGCTTGGGGAGCTTTTGAATTCACCAGTGCTGTGGGGGGTTGCGTTGGGCTTGTTTTTGGGAAAGCAGGCGGGAGTGTTTGGCTTTTCGTGGGTGGTATCTCGCATCGGCATAGCATCGTTACCAGGTGGGGTGCGCTGGAGTCACGTGTATGGGGTGTCGTTGTTGACGGGGATTGGGTTTACAATGGCCTTGTTCATTGCAGGTCTGGCGTACGCTGATTCTCTTTTGACCCTCGACGAGGCTAAGCTGGGAGTCCTAATAGGCTCAGCTCTTTCGGCTATTGTGGGGCTACTTGTCCTGTGGCGGGTCCTTCCGAAGTCGGGGACAGTACCGGTGGGGGCGTCCCTTCAGCATGAATCTGCATGAGGGAAAGCCACACACCGATGCTCCACAGCGGAGTGCCGTGACTCATCTGCAGCGCATTGCCCGAAATGCCGGGATCACGGCTGGAGGGAGCCTCTTTGGACAACTGCTGGGCCCCGTGATCGGGGTCATCACTACTCGCGCTCTGGGGGCAGAGCTCTACGGGGTCTATGCACTGTTGGTTCAGTGGGGGGCGTTTGCTGCAGAGGTTGCCAAGGCAGGCTTCGGAGCAGCGCTGGTACGGTTCGTCGGGATCTATCGGGCCCGGGGACAGATCGAACGGCTCAAGGGAGCAATTCAGGCAGGCATAGGGTGGGCAGGATTGATCGGGACAAGTATTGCAGTGCTCGTGGCTGTTCTGGCTGAGCCTATAGGGGGCTGGCTTGTCCGGCACCCGGAGGCTGCCAGCGCAATCCGGTTATACGCTCCTGCTGTTGCATTGACGGCTCTTTATGGAATCACCTTGGCTGTGTTGACTGGGTTTCAACAGCAGCGCTTTGTCCAGTTGAGTTCTGCTGTCGTGGGCAATTTAGTCAAGCTCGGTTCCCTTGTACTCTTGCTTGGAACTGGGCTGCAGTTGTACGCGGCTCTGGTCTCCAGCCTCGTGCAAGATGTTGTAGTACTGATCCTGAGCGGCTTCTTTCTGCTACGGGTTTTCCCGGAAATGCGCTCCGCAGTGGTACCGGGACGGGCGGAGTGGAGCAGCCTTATACCGTACGCGCTCACAATTTTCGCCACGAGCCTCTTCTATCGCTATACCTTCCAACTGGATGTGCTGATGTTGGGGCTGTTCCGTACGGCTGCAGAAGTCGGGCTCTACGCTGCAGCACTTCGATTGCAGCCCCTGCTTGCCCTACCGACGTATGCCATTGGAGAAACTTTCAATCCTGTTGTTGCCGAACTCTACGCTCGCGATGATAAAAGCTCCTTACGGGTAGTCTACAGCAGTGCTGTGCGGTGGTCACTGTTGCTAACATTTCCCCCGATGCTGTTGCTCGTGATGCTGCCGGAAGCGGTGCTAAGCGTTTTCGGGAACGAGTTTCAAGGAGCAGCACCAGCACTGCGCCTGTTGAGTGTAGGAACATGGCTGGGGGTTGCGTTTGGCGTGGCCGGCTATGTGCTGAATATGGCGGGGAAGCCACAGGTCAACCTAATCAATGGACTGGTGACTGCTGGGCTCAACCTGAGTTTGTTTTTATTGCTTATCCCGAGGTTTGGGATGGTGGGGGCAGCACTGGCATATGCGGCGGTCAACGTGGGAATGGCATTTGTACGGGTGGGCCAGGTATGGTGGCTGTTGCGGTTGCATCCTTGGGAAGCAGCGCTGGGTCGGTCAATTATCCTGGTGGGCTCTGCGCTGACGGGGGCTTTCGCGGCGCAGATCGTGGCGCCATGGGTCGGGACTCTCCTGGGATTGGCTATTTTCGGCGTGTTTTTCCGAATAGGATTGAGCTCCCATGACCGAGAGCTGTGGGCACAGTGGCGCGCCCGACGTAAATCCGGAGCAGAGGGCTGAGGTAGTCTTTCGCGACCGTACTGCAACCGGATACGCAGGCCTGGTGGCGGAGCGGGGACACTACTGGTGGTACACCGTGCAGCAATTCCTTCTGCGGTGTATGGGGCTCCAGCGTGGAGGTTGGCTGTATGATGCCGGCTGCGGGGTGGGTGTGTATGCTCTCAAGATCGCAGAAGAATTCCCCACAGTGCGAATACTGGCGGTGGACTTCTCAGCCTGTAGCTTAGAACTCTTGCGGGAGTCCGCACGGGAGCGCGGGCTGTCGGAACGTATTGTCTGCGTACAGGCGGATATAACGCAATGGGTGGCTCCCTCCCCGGTGCGATGGGTTTTGTGCACGGAGGTGTTACAACATATTCCGACCCAGGACCTCCGACTTCGGGCACTGCAGTGCTTTGCAAAGAGCCTGATGCCGGGCGGAGAGCTCTGGATGGTGGTTGCCCGTTATACGTGCCGGGATCAGCATCGCCGCATCCCTAAGGAAATTGATGAACGTGCCGGGGGCGGCTACTTCCGTATGCGCTTCGTTCCGGACGAGCTTCGCGGTCTAATGCGACAAGCCGGTTTTTCAAGGATGCACCTTTTCGGGGCTCCAGTGCCTCCAGCGCGTATTGGGCAACGGCTTCCACGAAAGCTGTGGAAGTTTGCGCTCTGGTTGCAAAGGGTGCCTGGCAGCTTTTGGATGGGACGGGTCCTGATCGCACGAGCACGTCTATGCTGACGGTAGAAGAGGTATCGGCTGAGGAGTTCCGAGCTCTCAGAGAAGAGTGGAACGCCCTGCTGGCGGTCTCGGGAAGCGATACTCCGTTTCTACGCCACGAGTGGTTGTGGGCAATCGTGGAGACACTGAATCTGCCGGGTTCTGCCCCACTGATTCTCCGCCTTCGGGAGGGAGGATGCACGGTGGGATATATCCCGTTGATGTGGAGGCGTGGATACTTGCAGAGGGTTGTCCCTATACGACGACTCCACTTTCTGGGCGCGCAGTTGACAGAGTTTGCAGACTTCGTAATGCTGCAGGCTGATCCGGAGATGGTGGAAGGTGTGTTCCGCCAGCTCCAGTATCGAGGGGAGTGGATAGAGTTCATCGGACATTACATTGATGAGACGTCGCCGCGTGCGGCAGCTTACACCGAGGTTGTGCAGAGGTGGCGTGGAGCAGAGTTTGTTCCGTACGAGCCGTGCTGGTATATCCCGATTTCCGGGCGTACGTGGGAAGAGTACGTTGGCGAAGAAGTAGGCCGCGAATTTGTTCTGAGAGGGGTTCGACGTCGGGCGCCGCTGTATGCAGGGGTCAAATGGACTGTAGAGGAATATGCAGAGGTGTCAGAAACAACGTTGAAGGAGATAGTGCGCTTGCACGCTGTTGCGCAGCAGCGGAAGGGGCGCCGCTCGCTTTTTGCTGACGACCGACGATATCGGTCTTTCCTTCGGCGGATTCTTGCGGAAAGTGCCTCGCAGGGATGGCTCCAGCTTTTCTCACTACAAATTGAACACCGGTGGGCAGCCTTCCTCATGGGCTTTGTATACAGGGGGGTCTTCTACTGGTGGCTCCAGGGCTTTGACCCCACTTATGAGCGGCTTGCTCCAGCAAAGGTCTTGCTTTGGCACGTTCTCCAGCAGGGGTTCCGGCAGCAGCGCTGGCGGGAGTTCAATTTCATGGGGGGCGACACTGAGTACAAGCATCACTGGGCAAAACGATGCCGATGGTTTTACCGTCTTCGCATACCGAACTGGCGAGGGCTTGCGGGATGGCTCAACGCCTGGCGTTATCGGGGATAAAGGCTCGGGTGCGCCGTCTGCAGCGATGGCTCCGGCAAATACGGCAGTGGGTTTACATGCAGGAAGATTTCCTCTGGTTGCAGATACAGCTACCTAACATTCCGGAGGGGGAAATGCTATCAACCGCTGTGCGTGTGTATGCGTTCGAGGAACGATGGGCCTTTCTCAGTATCCTGCCGCAGGAGCTGGTCGTGCGCCTTGCCCGCCTCTGGGAAGTGCTCCCCCAATCGTGGGTTTTTGCCCATGCCGCAGAGGGAACACCGGTTGCGTATTACTGCTTTGTCACCACCGGAACGATGTGGATAGAGGAGTTTGGACTACAACGTGTTTTCGCTCCCTATGAGGCGTACGTTCACACCTGCTATGCTCTACCGGGCTATCGGGGACGCAGACTACACAGCCGGACACTGCAGGCAGTCTGCGCTTGGCTCTCCCAGCGTGGATTCCGTCGGGCATTTGCGGTGGTATCCACAAAAAACACACCTTCGCTACGTGGGTTTCAGCGGGCGGGTTTCGAGATTGTTGGCTACGCTGTTCATCGGCGATTTCTTGGACGCTTGCAGCGTCCCCAGCCTGTGTGGAGGCACCGGGGTGATAACGGGCAGAGCCCATGAGCGTAGCGCGGCGTTTCTTGGCGGTAACAGTGGATACCGAGTGTGACAAGGGGGAGGGGTGGCGTACACAGCGCCCAATTCGGTGTCGCAATATTGTGGAGGACTTGCCGCAGCGCTTTCATGCGCCGATGCACCGGCTGGGCATTAGCCCGACGTACATGCTCAGTCCGGAGGTCATCCGCGATGAAGACGCAACAGCGGTTTTGATGGAACTGCCTGGAGCTGCCGAATTGGGCACCCACCTGCATGGTGAATACGTTGAGCCTGAGCCCGATTGGGATGCCGAGGGAACCTATACAATGCAGTGCGACTATCCAGCGGAGCTGGAATGGTCAAAGCTGCAGCGCTTGACAGAGCTTTTCCGGGAGCGCTTCGGGGAGTCTCCACGAAGTTTTCGTGCTGGGAGGTACGGCATCAGTGCTCGTACGATCCAGATGTTGGAAGCCCTGGGTTACGTTGCCGACAGCAGTGTAACGCCGTATAAGTGGTGGGCACCCC
>JANWXA010000103.1 GCA_025055465.1 Candidatus Kapaibacterium sp. | reverse complement strand
CGGCCACAGTGTAGACAAAGTCCGCCGCAAGTTGGGAAAAAGCCTGGCAGAGGAAAGCCCACTTCCGGCAGATTCTCCGGGTGATCCTGTGGTGGTGATTTCGGTTCCTGATAGCGGCAATACTGCAGCTGTCGGATATGCCCAGGTTAATGCCGAGCAAGGTATCCCGACGCGGTTCGACATCGGGCTTATCCGCAGCCACTACGTCGGGCGTACCTTCATTGCCCCGGAACAAGACCAGCGAGAACTGAAGGTGCGAACCAAGTTCAACACCGTCCGTGGTGTCCTGCGAGGCAAGAAAGTGGTCGTGGTGGATGACTCCATTGTCCGCGGTACCACCTCGAAGGCTCTGGTCCAGCTGATTCGTCAAGCTGGGCCGCGCGAGGTCCATCTACGGATCACCGCTCCTCCAATCAGGTACCCATGCAAGTACGGTATGGATTTCCCCAGCTACGAGGAGCTTATCGCGAATCACTACCAGACCCAGGAAGAAATCGGAAGAGCTCTCGGTGTTGACTCGCTTCATTATCTTTCCCTGGACAAATTGCTCCTTTCTGTTCCGCACACACCAGGGATTGGGTACTGCGTTGCCTGTTTCACCGGCGAGTATCCTGTCCCCGTTGAGCCTGAGCTCAACAAGCGTGTTGCGGAAGAGTAGCCTCGTGACATCCCTCCAACACTTGTGACATCAGCGATACAGTGTCGCTCTTGCGATGGGGTTCAGGTTGCCCGTCTTTTACCACATCAGCATGTTGGCCTCAGATTTTCCTGGATTGCCAGGGTAAAGTGAAACACAGATAGGAAACCACGTGATACCAGTCACAAAACACGCTAATGTCCGGATGCAGCAGCGCTGTGTGCCTTGGGAATTTGTTGCTCTGCTTTTCTGCATTGGAACCGTGCAGCACTGTCACGATGGCTGGAGCTTCTCCCTCTCCCGTAAACAGTGCCAGCGTATTGAGGAGCTTTTCTTGCACAGAGATCCCACAGAGGTGCCCAAAGACGTTGTCCATGCTCTGTGCCAATTCCTGGAGTGGCAAATTTCGGACTTCACTGCTCTGCACACGCGGATTAGAGAGCTACTACGCAATAGAGGACACAAACTAGCCCAGCTGTACTTTGTGCTTCGCTCTGATGGCAGTCTCGTTACCGTTGCCTATCGGACTTAGTTAGGTCTGGGCCGAGCCTCGGCGAGACCACAGAAGTCGCAAGGGTTCGGTAGGAGAGGTTTCGGACACCCGGGCCGCTTCCCACTCTTCAACCGTATACTGTCGGAGAACGCTAATACTATGTTCGGTCACGCCGAGGAGGAAAACGACCTCGCCAACCCGGACAGCGTATAACGCTGCCTTGGGCGCTATGGGCAGTCGGGCAAGGAGGCGTAATCTTAGCCCGTTCCTGTTCCCCCCACCCCATGCCCAGCGTCGAATTCCATACGCTGCTGCAAGTAGGAGAGTAAAGAAGGCTATCAGAATGAGCACTGTACGAATCAGTACGCCTTCATCCATAGTTTATTTCCGTAAGCCGTGCAACCGCTCTGCCGGCTCCACCAGGGTTGTTATCCGAATACCAAAGTGTTTGTCTATTACCACCACCTCTCCTTCAGCAACCTTTTTACCGTTGACCAGAACATCAACTGGATCTGTTATCAGGCGGTCGAATTCAACAACCGAGCCTCGCCCCAACCGCAGAATATCCCGAATGTACATCGTCGTGCGCCCTAATTCAACAGAGACGGGAAGCTGAATACTGAATAGCAGTTCCAGCTTGGGATCGTGCAGGAGCGTTTCAGGTGGCTCCGGGGTAGGCGAAGTCCCTGAAGAGGCTGTTTCTAAAGGGGGCTCAGCCTCAGGGGCTGTCGGCTCAAATCCACTCTCCTGGGCCTGAGTCAGTTCCTGTTCTGTCATGACATCACTCTTCGCCTTGATTTAACCGATTTCTTCGGGACGGATGGGACGCACAATCTGGACGGCACGACGTCCAGCAATACTTCCCGGGCGTACCCACAATTTAGGCTGTCCCTCTATCGCGAGAGGTAGCAGACCCGTAGGCTGGGTGTCCAGACGCAGCACATCCCCCGCACGAAGCTGCAACAGCTCCCCTACAGTAATAGTTGCCGTCCCCAGTTCTACACTGATTTGCAACTGCATGGTCTGCAAGTGTTTCTGGATGATCGCCCTGCTGAGGCGCTGCTGCTCATAGCTTGCTGCATGTGTGATTTGTTGCCGTTCTAAGCGGCTTAGCACCTCTTCCAGGGCGAATGTAGGGTAGCACAGACTCATTGCATAGGAATGAATGCCCACGGTAACTTGCATGCTGATGACGGCAACAATTTCTGAGGCAGAAGCAATTTGGACGAAGTCGGGCTCCGTCTCCATACGCAGAAGGCAGAAGCGCATCGGTGCTGTAGAACTCCAGCTTTCCTCCAGTGCCCGGAGCATATGCTCGACGACGCCCTTTAGCACAGCCTGTTCTATAGGGGTCACGGAACGGGTCTTCGGTGGCACCGCTACCCCTTCCCCACCCAAGAGGCGTTCCACAACGATGAGTGCCAATTGCGGGCTTAATTCTAAGATGATTTGGCGCTGAGTATTTTCTAACTCTACAATATAAAGGCACCCCGGGCGCGGTAGCGAGAGCAAGTACTCCGAATAAAAGAGCTGGTCAACTGAAGTGACCCCGATAGAGGCCAATGCCTGGAGACGCGAGAGAAGGTAATACGCCACCGTTTCAGCAAATGACTCATGGATGGACTGTAGCGAGCGAAGCTGAGATTTAGAAATGCGATTGGGGCGGCGGAAGTCGTACGGGAGGACCTGCTTCGTAGGTTCACGCAAAAGGTCTTCTACTTCGACTGTCCCGCTGGAGATACCTGTCAACAGGACGTCAATTTCTTGTTGGCTCAGCACCTGTGGCATAGGTCAGTCGAGCCTATTGGATAACAAATTTAGAAAAATAGACGTTCCGCAATTGAACACCAGGCAAAACTTGTGCAAGCTCCTGCCGAATCTGCGCCCGCAAACTATCTCGGGCACCAGATGCCTGGAGCTCCTCAATAGAATACGAAGTCACAACAGTCTTTTTTCGGTCACGGGCAGGGATCATGAGCTCTTGGCGTAAGCGCTCACCTTGTTTAGCATCTGCAACTTCCAGACCAAGTGCTATTAGAACGTACCGTGATGAGGATCCCCGTGGGTTGACAACTAAGTCCTCTACCGGAACGATAACTCCTGAAGGTGGCTCCGTTGGTGCAGCGTGTGCTGCTTCGGCTTCCGATGCTTTTTCTGGGCCTGCCGAGGATGGAGCAACAAAAAGGCGAAATAGCAGCACAAATAGAACAACTTGGAGGAGTGCTACCCCGCCAACCAGTGCGATAACCATGGGGACGCTCATCCCTCTCTTGGGCTTCTCCGGGCTCTTGGTTTCCGATTCCGCCATGGCATCGGGCTCCTCTTGGTTGACATGCTGGGTAGATTATCGGATATTTTCACCGCAGCTCAAGCTGGACGCACCGGCACCCGGCCAACGCTGTGATACTCAAACCCCCGCTGCTGCATCTCAGAGGGCAAGAACAGGTTACGCCCGTCGAAGACGACCGGGTTGTTCAGAAGCCGGCGAAGGGAGGCGAAGTCAGGGTTCCGAAATTCTGCCCACTCGGTGGCAATGACCAGCGCGTCAGCCCCTTCAGCGCATTCGTAGGGTGTTTTGGCGTAAAAAAGAAGCTCTCCGTAGAGGCGGCGGAGATTTTCCAATGCTCGCGGGTCGTAGACTCGAAGGCGTGCTCCATCACGTAAAAGCGCCTCGATGATGTACAGGGCAGGGGCTTCGCGGATATCATCCGTATTGGGCTTGAAGGCAACTCCCCAAAGGGCCAGAGTACGATTAGAGAGGTCCCCCATGAAACGCTGGCGAATCTTGCACAGAAAACGTTGAATCTGTTGGGAGTTCACCTCCTCTGCTGCAGGAATTACTCGTAAAGGCACCCCCACCCGAGAGGCTGCCTGGGTAATGGCCCGCACATCCTTAGGCAAACAGCTCCCTCCATATCCCAAGCCGGCAAAGAGATAGCGCTTCCCGATACGGCTGTCGGAACCAATACCTATGCGTACTTGCTCGATGTCTGCGCCGATAGCTTCACAATAGCCTGAGAGCTCGTTCATAAACGATATTCGAAGCGCTAAGAAAGCGTTCGCAGCGTATTTTGTAAGTTCCGCACTGGTTTCATCCATCACATACACCGGATTGCCTGTCCGAACAAAAGGTTCATAAAGGTCACGGAGAATTTTGGCAGCCCAAGTGCTTCGGGTCCCAATAATGACACGCTCCGGCTTCATGAAATTCTCTACCGCAGAACCTTCGCTGAGGAACTCTGGATTGCTGGCTACTACGATCGGGGCTTCAGGGAGCTCATGGCGAAGGAATTCTTCCAATTGTCGAGTGGTACCAGGTGGAACGGTACTCTTGGTCACAATAAGACAGGGTTGTTGGGGTGGATGCTGGCGATATATCTCTGTCAGTTGTCGAACAACGCTAAGGACATGCTTGGTATCGGCTGAACCATCTTCGTTCGGTGGGGTCGGGAGGCATAACATAACGATCTCGCATGCCCTTGCTGCGGTAACCAAATCCGTAGTAAACCGAAGGCGTCTTTTGTCCACGTTCTCGCGAAGCAGACGCTCTACACCAGGCTCGTAAAAGGGGATATCTCCCTGTTGGAGGCGCTGAATTTTTTCGGCGTCTACATCAATACAGGTGACATCGTTTCCCGTTTCAGCGAAACACACCCCAGTGACTAGCCCTACATACCCAGTCCCGACAATTGCAATCCTGTACATTGTGGTGGGCCTCCGAGGACGCTTTTCTACTGAAGCTCGAAGGTGAAAGTTATGACACCGAACATTTCGATGGAGGTCGAGAGGGAATTGAAACGCCAAAGACGCAGAGCCTCTATTGCCGCGCGTTCCAGTACGGGATCAGTGCGCTGAAGTGGTATGATTGCTCCAACTGTTCCGTCGGGCAATACGGTGAAGCGAAGCCGGACTCGCCCGGCAACGTTGTGTCCACGTGGATACTGAGGCAACACCTTGGACAGAACGATCCGATTTCCCCCACCTCCCCACTCGATGTCAAAGCCCAGACCTTTGCCGGTACCACCGCCCTGCACCCCCAGACCCGACCCCTGAGGAGAGCCCAGAAGTGCCCCCTGTGGGACACTTTTTTGCTCGGACGGCAGATTGTTCATCGCTTTTGTCGGGGTTTCGGACGCAGGATGCGGGATTGCCTGAGTCGGTTCCAAGGCACCTTGGGTAATGGCGCGAGGTCGTGACCGTACCGTGTTGGCGTCCGCCAATTGATCTCTGGGCTTTTCCCGATATGCACGCCCTTCAGGGGAAAGGTTCCCTCCGGCGGGCTTGTTTCCCTCTCCCCATCCAAGAGTCAGCAGCTCGACGGGGATACTGCGTACCTCCAACTGCCGTGGCGGTTCGGGATACCACCGTAAATGGAGGGCCAGCAAGAAAATGCAGATGTGCACGAGAAGAGAGAGAAGAAAGGCGCGCGCAGTAATGCGGTCCCACGGGATACGTATGGTAAGAGAAGATTCACGAGAACTCTGCATCTGTCGCGGCACGAAGCCTCGTTACTGTAGCCGAACAATCCAAGCGTTCCGGAATCCAGCCCTTATGGCTGCTTGCTCTGCCTGTAGACGAGTTCCATAGGCTCCAAAGCGTACGCGCCACCACGTTTGTCCGCGTATCTGTGCAGGAACAACCGTAACGTTGGGAAGTCCCAGGCGCTGTAGGTGCTCTGCAAGCTGAACGGCATCTTCCTGGAGCTGAGAGGCGTACACTTGCACGGCGAAAAGTTGAGTGGCTGAGGGACTAGAAGGATAGCCTGTAGATGCTGCAGAGCTGGTTGGGGAGGGGAAGGTTTGTGGGAGTGTGGTTGGTTGTTGTTGTTGATGAACTTGCAATAACGGTAGTTGAGCTACCAAGCGTTCAGATTCAATCCATATAGGCTCCACTTGTCCTGCCCCCCGCAATGGAGCTCGCTCCATTATCTCGGCTAGCCTTTCTCCCTCGTTTCCCTGTCCATGCTGCATCCCCTTATAAACCCCCCAATACCACAGCAATACCAACCCCGCAGCCACCAGCACTCCCAGTGTAAGTTCAGGCAGAAAAGTCCTCTTTGGACGGCGATTGTAGGTAGTTGAAGGCTGTTCCGGTGTTGGCGGAACATTGACAGCACCCCTTTCTTCCCACACTGCTGAGGGATGTGGCGGGAACTCTTCTAGGCTTATTTCTGCCTCCCCACTTGCACTTTGCTGCTTCTGCAGCAGGATCTCGCTTTCGGTCTTTGTCGGTGAAAGGTTTCTCTGCAACTTCCGGGGGCGCCGCAATTCATCCTGTAGGAGGCGCAGTAGCTCCTCGTCCAATCGCAGGACTTCTTCGGCGGTAATGACAGGCTCATCGCTCAGAACCTCGGACGGAAGGGGTGTTAGCTCTCCCTCCCTCTCCTCCCCTTCTACGGGCTGCCAAGGGAGGGACCCTGGATAAGGCTGCCGTTCCAGCAAGAATGTCTCGGTATCGTGTTCGGGCTCGAAGCCCGTCCGTTCTTCGGGACGCAGCTCAGCCATCATTTCTCACCAAGACCAACGGACCGATGCTCCGACAAATACTCCACGCTCTTGATAACCGCTCCAGCGAAAGATCTCCGCATTGAGAGCATTATCGATTGTAAGTGTCAGGAGTAACGCCGGCACAATAGCATAGTGGAGTTCGCCCCATAAACGGACATATCCGGCTAACTGTTCGTGGGGATCTGCCCATCTTGCCCCTACAATTTCTATGCCAACGAGGCTCTGAAGGGCTTCGCGCCACTGATGCTCGTAACGAAGTAGAGCAAGTATCGGAACGTAATACGCAACTCGGGAAGAGTGGTCGGAATCAGCGCGGCCAAGCTTAAATGTGAGAGCAAGGCGATCTCCGGGCAAAGCATGCCACAGCACATCAACCGTCGCTTCCATTATGGTAACTGAAGGGGTCAAT
>JANWXA010000102.1:4469-7082 GCA_025055465.1 Candidatus Kapaibacterium sp. | reverse complement strand
CGCCCACAAAAGCCTACGCCCCCGGGTTGCCGGGGGCGTAGGTTTTTTGGGTGGGTGGAGGTATGTACGGCAGGGCGTTGTGGTGGTGAAACTCAGAGGGCAGGGATGTCGTGGAGATGGTGGGAGTCGAACCCACGTCCGGGATGGGAACCCAAGAGCTTCTCCATGCTCAGCCACTCTTTAGTTTTTTCGTTTCGGCGGCTCCGAGCGGCAGGACAGCCGAAACTATCGCCGCTTTTGCTTGCATCTTCGACGCTCGGCGATAGCTTCGAAGATGCTGCCCATCATCGTCCACGCCTACCGCAGAGCGGATGGGCACGCTTCTGGGCAGACGATGGCGCCTAATCCCTTGGATTAGGCGGCCATGCGGTACGAAACCGCGTCGGCATTTTTTGTCCGCCGGTTGTATTTACGTGCCGCACCGGCGAAGCACGGCATGCTACTCTTGGTTTCTCGCACCTCGTCGAGACCAGAGTCCATCCCCGTAAGGGTAGCGTTATAAACGTTGAAGTCGGGCTCTCAGTGTAAAGCTTGACTGAGGGGGCTTACTTCAATGAGAAATCAGCCTGTTCACTCTTTCCACAGTGCGGGGGGCAGGCTTCGCTAAAGGAATAGGATAGTTCGTGTGTATAAGGGCAGTCACTACAGCGATTGGGGTGAGCGAAGCTGTGCAGGTACTACTGGGGGATGTGGCTCTCGGAGCGTTCCATTCGCTCGGGGGCACTTATACCCAAGATTGAGAGGCCGTTGCGCAGGACACGTTGAGTTACACGTGCTAATGTAAAGCGGGCATGCATCTGCTCAGAGCTCTCCGCTCCCACGATTCGGCACTCATGGTAGAAGGCGTGAAATGCTTGCGCTACTTCTCGGAGATACTCTGTCAGCAGTTGTGGTTCATAGAGCCGTGCCGCTTTTTGAATGCGCTCTGGGAAACGCACCAACAGCTTGATAAGAGCTTGTTCGGGTGGTAGGACTAAGCAGCGAACGTCGGCGGGTTCATCGGGTTCGATATCGCGCTGGCGGGCGTGCCGAAAGATAGAGCAGATGCGGGCGTGGGCGTACTGCAAGTAGAATACAGGGTTTGCCTCCGTTTGCTGCCGTGCCAGCTCCAGATCAAATTCCAGGTGCGTACTAGGAGCACGCATTAGGAAAAAGAAGCGCACGACGTCTGGACCAAGCTCCTCCAGGAGCTCATCCAAGGTGTAACTTTTGCCAGAGCGTTTGGACATCTTCACTTGCTGCCCGCCCTCAGTTAGGGTAACAAACTGATGGAGCACAACTTTGATACGGGTGGTGTCGTATCCCAATGCCTGCACGGCGCTGATAACGTCTTCAATTGTGGTGACATGATCAGCTCCGAGCACGTCTACAATAAGGTTATAGCCCCGCTCCAGTTTATCCTGGTGGTAGGCGATATCGGGCAGGCGATAGGTGCCTTCGCCGGTAGATTTGATGAGGACGCGATCCTGGCGTCCAAAACGGCTTAGTGCGATCCAGAGAGCGCCATCTTTTTCATAGAGCAAGGAACGCTCGCGCAGAGCCTCCAGCACCCTCTGAACTTTGCCGTCATGGTAGAGGGAGTCTTCGTTGAAGTAGACATCATGCCGAATGCCCATGCGTTCCAGTGTCTGTTGGATACGGGAAAAACACCACCTTTCTCCAATTCGGCGGCAGGTAGAAAGGTGGTCTTCGGTCTCTTCACGGAGTGTTTCTCCGTAGCGCTGCAGGAGCTCTCGAGCTATGTCCCAAACATATTCGCCCTGATAGCCATCTGTGGGGAAGGGATAGTTGTCCCCTAACAGCTGACGATATCGGGCATAAACGCTCTTACCCAACAGTAGCATCTGGTTGCCGGCATTGTTGAAGTAGTACTCGCGCGTCACCTCGTAGCCGCACCACTGCAGCAGATTGGCGATAGTGTCCCCCAAGGCGGCGTTGCGTCCGTGTCCTAAGTGAAGGGGGCCTGTGGGGTTAGCGGAGACGTATTCTACGTTTGCCCGTTTGCCGGTATTCTCGCTCGAGCGCCCAAAGGTATCACCAACAATAGCAACATGAGCCAGAAGTCGAGTAAAGAAGCCCGGGGTGAAACGGAAGTTGATAAATCCTGGGCCAGCGATTTCTACTTCAACGTCCTCAACTGGAAGGTGAAGGTGGTCCACTATCTCCTCAGCAATTTGACGTGGTGTACGGCGCAGATGGCGGGCAAGTTGAAGGGCAACTGTGGTGGCTAAATCACCGTGTTCAGCTACCTTCGGCGCCTCCAGCTCGGGTACAAGTTGCCCGGAGGCGCCGATAAGCTCCAATGCTCGCTGCAGGTGGGGCTCAAGATAACGTTCTAGCAACATTGTCAGAACGCTCGGCTACGGAGGTCTTCATGGAGTACAGCCGCCGGGTGCGTTCGGATAGGCGCAGCCATGGAACATCTCCCCAGAGACGCTCCAAACGATAATAGGCCCGGGCATTGGGTTGGAAAAGATGCACGACAACGCCAAAGTAGTCTAAGAGAATCCATTGGGAAGCGTCCCAGCCTTCTCGGCGTGGTGGCGCAATGCCGCGCCGGCGGGTGGCCTCCTCGATGGACTCGGCTACCGCACGCATATGGGCGTCGGTAGC
>JANWXA010000102.1:0-4459 GCA_025055465.1 Candidatus Kapaibacterium sp. | reverse complement strand
AGCGCATGTGGCAATGATGAAGTACTCCGCTGGTGCATTCTGTAGTACACCGAGATGAAGGACAAGGATGTCTTCAGCTTTTTTCTCCCACGCAACGCGAGCGCAGAGCTGGGCAACTCCTCGGGCTGTCCGCAAAGCGGTCTGCTTCATCGGCGTGTGAAGGGGTCTGTCCGTAAGATGTCCAAGCCCAAAACGAGAGAGCAGTGAACGTAAAGGCTGGAATCCTTTCGGGAAAGCACTAAGGAATCCGGAACTTTAGCAATTCGTGCAATATACTGAGCATAGCGTGGAGCTCCTACATGATCCCAGACGACCGAGTGCGGCAGCACGTATGGGGCGGTTCCAATTTCTACTACATCTACACCAAGGTGACGCAGGTATTCCATCATCCGGCGGGCGGCACCGGGATATCCACAGGCATTCACTATGCGAACTTGGATGGTCTCGCTCAGGAAGAGCTGTTCTTCAGATCGGACCGAGACTTTCTCGACTGCCACGATCCAGCGATGGGCTAAGGAAGCAATCCCCAACACAATGAAAAGACCGGCAATCGTGAGTATAACTCTATACCGCCACCGTTGGCACGGCATTGGGTGTACAAGAGTAAGCAACACAAAAATACGTAAAGGCCGCCGCTACGTGGGATTGGTCCAAGACGGCAGCGAAGGGAGTGCTGCCCGTCCGAAGAGGCGAGCTGGCTCAAGCCTGTACCAAAGCTGCCGATATTTCCAGCCGTAGGAGTGTCCCAGTAGGGAGAGCCCCGATGACGAGAGCATGTGAGGTTCTTGGACATTTGGAGGAGTTGCTAACAGCCCTGCAACAGAATGCTTGGCAGCAACGGGAGGCACTGGTTGCTCTGCGGGTTGGGGCTGTGGAAGCCTTGGCAGCGCAGCAGCAATTGCTGTTACAGAAGTTAGAGCAGTACCAGCAACGGTGCGTCCCGCTGCTGGAAGATATCCAGCGTGAACCCCAGCTTCGGCGGCGGTGGGAACGCATGCGAATTCATGCTGCTGAAGTGCGCCGACTGCTGCAGTTGAATCGCCTCTTGGCCCAGCGGGCGCAGCAGCATTCGGCGGCTCTCTTAGAAGCGCTGACCTCCGGGGGGCCTCTTTACAACTGGCAGGCATAGGTGATGGGCTTCCGTGTCCTTCACATCGCTCGCAGCGGCTTGCTGGCACAGCAGAGGGGCATAGAGGTTACCAGTGGCAATATTGCTAATGTCAATACTCCGGGCTATACGCGCCGGCGTGTGCGGTTTAGTCCTGTTGTTCCCGAAGCCAGACATGCTGTGGGCTCGGGTGTCCAGGTGAGGCACATAGAGGAATTCCGGAGCCGCTATTTGGACTCGCAAATTCGTAGCTTTCTGAGCCGCCAGGCGCGAAGTCATGCTGACGAGTTCTGGCTACAGCGACTAAGCGCCATCTTGGGTGAGCCTAACAGCGAAACGGGTATTCATGCTCTGTTGCGGCGCTTCTTTGATGTGGTACAAGAGCTTGTGTTGCATCCCGAGGATCTCAGCCTGCGGGAGCTCCTGTTGCAGCGCGCGGAGGAGATCGCTACTGCGTTTCGCCGTCTCGGAGCGGATTTTCAGGCATTGCGCACAGAGATCTCCCAGAGGCTTGCACAGCGAGTAGAACAGCTCAATCCGCTTTTCCGGCGCCTTGCTGAGCTGAATACTCAACGGGCGGTAATGCTTGACGGCAGCGAGCAGGCAATTGCTATCGAAGACGAACAAACCCGCTTGCTGGAAGAGATTGCCCGCGCTGTCCCTATTACGGTGGCAGCAGATGGCCGTGGCGTGCTTACTGTATCCATCGCCGGGCATGCCGTTGTTACGGGAGCCGATGCTCTACAACTCCAGCTCCGGAGCCGTACCGATTCTACCACGGGAGAACAGGTCATTGAAGTATGGTTGAGCGATGCTGCGCGGCGTCCAGTTGCTCATCTTCCCCTTTCCGAAGGCGAATTAGCAAGTATGCTCTGGCATTACAACGTAACGGTAGACCCCCAGGAGCAGAGCGAGCACTTTTCGCTGGCACGCGAGATCAATAGGTTTGTCGAGCAGTGGGTGCGTCGGATTAATGCTATTCTGGCCACTGGCTACGGGATGGACGACACGACCGCTCCAACGCTTGGACGGCGTCTTTTCGAAGGCGACGACATGGATACGATCCGCCTGTCCGGTGATGTGGTGGGTCGGCCTCGAGCACTACCGCTCTCGGACACTCCTGGCGAACCTGGCAATGCCGCTGTCGCCCGAAAGCTTCTGGCACTTGCAGAAGATTCCACCTTCATTGATGGTATGTCTCCCCAAGGTTTTTACACTGCGACAGTGTCCCGGATAGGCAACTTTCTCGCTACAGCACACTTGCACCAGGAGTGGTTGCAGGCGAGCTTGCAACAGTTGGAAGCACAGCGCCAGGAACTCTCGGGCGTCAACTTGGATGAGGAGGCAGCGAACCTCATTCGCTATCAGAAAGCTTACGAGGCCTCCGCTCGTGTGGCAACCGTTGCGGCCACGCTTTTGGATGCCCTTATCCGCATGGGTGTGTAAGGAGGAAAGATAGATGCGTGTCTCATGGGGAACTCGTTTTCAGACTGCCGAGGCTGGTATTCGGCGATTGCAGCAACAGCTCACTCAGGTACAGCAGCAATTGGCAACGGGTAAACGGCTGAATTCCCTTGCCGATGACCCGGTTGCCTTCGGCAGTGCCTACCGTCTACGGGAGCTGGTGGATACCACAGAGGGGCGTCTTCGCACCCTACAAGCTATGATAGAGGAGAGCCGGGTTGTGCAGACACACGCCGAAGCTCTAAGCAGAGTATTACAGGAAGTGCAAACTCTTATTGCCGAGGCCTTGGACCCGAAACATTTGGACAAGCCAGCTTTCCTTGCCGAGCACCTCCGACAGAGGCTCGAGGACATTCTTGGGATCGCCAATGCGCAGTATCACGGACGCTATCTATTCAGCGGGACGCGAACGACTTTCGCCGACGGCCGGCCTGCTTTCCAATTACAGCAGGCCTCACCCACTTCTGGAAATCTTTCGGGTTTGTCTGTAGAGTTTCGTGGGACCCTTGCTCAACGCCGTCTGGATCTTTTTCCTGGGCAAGAAGAGATCCTTTCACTGTGTGCGGACGAGCTTTTCGGTGCAAACGGCACAGAACTGTTTACGGTACTCATTGAGGCCTATAATCTTTTGGCATATCGTAGTGATGGTAGCCGTCGCCAGCCCGAGGAAAGTCTTTCAGTGGCTGAGCGGAACCAGGTGGAGGAGTTCCTACCCCGTGTGGCGGCTTTCGTGAGGGAGGTTGATCGGGCTATCGCGCGGGCTGGTTTCCGCCAGGCTCGCTGGGAGCTACTCCAACAACAGTTACAGGAGTTTGTTACTCAGATTCGAGCCTTCCACTCTGCCATCGCGGATGTGGATTTAGCACGAGTAGCTTTGGAATTACAGCAGACACAGACAGCACTGCAGGCGGTGCTGCAAAGCAGTGCCCGCGTCCTTGGTTTGAGCCTCTTTGACTTCCTGCGGTAACACGAGTCTTGACGACGGGAATGCAGGGAACAACGCTCGTGGGTATCCTTCTAGGGGTTCTAAGCGTCTTCGGAGCATTTTTTCTAGAGGGTGGGACGTTCGGGATGGTTGTTCTGCTGCCTGCTCTCATGATAGTCTTTGGGGGGACCTTTGCCGCTACTATTGCCGGGAGCTCCTGGGAACAAGTGAGGCAAATCCCGCGCTTGATTGTCATCGCGATTGCCCCGCCGCGGTATGACGCGCAGCAGCTCGTAGAGCAAATCGTACGCTTGGCGGTTGTCGCCCGGCGGGATGGCGTCTTGGGCTTGGAGCGGCACCTACCCGAGGTACGCCATCCCTACTTGAAGAAGCTCTTGCAGCACTGTATTGACGGCATGGAACCGGAGTCGCTCCGCCAGGCAAGCGAAACTGAGCTGGATTTCCTCACCGCCCGCCATCAAGCGAACATCAACTTGTTTGTCAGAATGGGGGGATATTCACCCACGATGGGCATTATTGGGACGGTGATGGCCCTGATTGCTACATTGGCTTCTGCCGGTGGGGATCCAGCCGTGCTTATTCGCCATATCGCCACGGCATTTATCGCGACAATGTGGGGGATCTTTATGGCAAACATCGTCTGGCTGCCAATTGCCGATAAACTGCGTACGCTCCACCACGAGGAAGCACAGCTTTGGCGGATGATAACCGAAGGGGTGCTGGCAATCCAGCAAGGCGAAACCCCGTCTATTGTTCGGCTCCGCTTGCTGGCGAGCTTCCCGCTTCAGCAGCAGATCCAGATGCTGAGCCGGATGCCGAGAGCGGGGATTCCTGCTTCGGCACAATAATTGCTAACACTGTCACGAACCCTGGTTATGGACCCGGAGCCAGAAAGAGGGACACCGCGCGAGATGGACAGTTGGAAACATTTACACCCCGAG
>JANWXA010000101.1 GCA_025055465.1 Candidatus Kapaibacterium sp. | reverse complement strand
AAGGATATACGCCGGGAACATACCGAGAGCAAGGTCCGCCACAAAGCGCACAACCCCCACCCCCACCGCCCAGAGCCACTCCCCTGCAAGGGCCGCCGAAAGGAGAGCTCCCCAGAACAACGCCGTGGTCGTGACGAAGGCAATTGCCCATCCGCCCAATAGGAGGCCCCCGCGCCCCCAACGTCGGCGCTGTCGGAGATGGTCCCCAAGTGTTCGCACCGGCATTGTTACGACGACCCCCTCAGAAGTACAAACGTGCTGCATTTGCCAGCCGCAGCGGCGAACCGCCTGTTGCAATGTCAGATCCTCTGTGACGGAAAAGGGAATATGAGCGTAACCCCCCGTGTCCCAATACGCTCGTGCCCGCACTGCTACATTGTTCCCGAAACAACCCAATGCCTGCCCCCACCCTATACCCGCACTGGCTGCCGTGCTTAGCATAAGCCATTCTGCTGATTGAAGTCGCGCAAAGAAATGTTGCCCCTCCACCAATACGAAGCCGGCCACAAACCCCACGCGTGGCTGGGAAAAGGGGGTCACCATAGCTCGAATCCACGTTGGAGGAACCAAGCAATCAGCGTCCGTAAATAGCAGGACTTCACCTTGAGCCTGCTCGATTCCAAGGTGAAGGGCGCCCGCTTTACCCTGTAAGTTCCGCTCGCTGGGCTCCTCCCACCGGTGGACAATCCGCAAGCGCTCCCCGTAACGGTCCTGCAGCTCTCGTAAAACCGCCGCCGTACCATCGGTTGAGCGGTCGTTGACTACTATGACCTCAAAATTGGAATACTGACATGCCATGACTGACTCTACACATCGGGCGATGACACGCTCTTCATTGCGTGCCGGAATGACAATCGAAACGCTTGGTGGCTGAGCAGGTGCTAAGTTGAGTTTACGATACTGTCGGCGTGCCCGCCATGCTCCGATGAGAAAAAAGCTGCCCCGCAGAGCGTATGCGAGAATGCTCAGGAGGCAGAGCCATCCAACCCAGCTCATGGCTCTGGCACCTCGGCCGGAGCCGATAGCCCGCACCGCTCAAAGAGATGGTCAATGTTGCGCAGTAATGGCGCCAGCGCGAACAGTTCGTCCAGTACTTCCGGAGTCTGCAAGCAGGCTTGCACTTCTGGCTGCTCCCAGAGCGTTTCCCGGAAATGGCGTGCCGTGTGCCATGTCTTCATTGCTGCCTGCTGTACTGCAGCATACGCCGTTTCCCGGCTCATCCCGCGCTGAACCAGCGCCAGCAGAACTGACTGTGAGTAGATAAGCCCATGCGTTAGCTCTAAGTTGTAGGCCATCCGCTCCGGATATACCTGCAAGGACTCCAGCAGCTCTACAGCTAAGCCCACTATATAATCCAGCACAATGGTGGTATCGGGTAGCAGCACACGCTCGGCGCTGCTGTGGGAAATATCCCGTTCATGCCAGAGAGCAATATTTTCTAAGGCTACAAGGGCATTGGAGCGCACCAAACGGGCCAGCCCACAGATGCGCTCTGCATGGATCGGGTTCCGCTTATGCGGCATAGCAGAACTACCCCGCTGCCCCGTGGCAAAGGCTTCCTCAGCTTCTCGCACCTCAGTCCGCTGCAAATGGCGGACCTCCACAGCAATCCGCTCGCACATCCCAGCAATCAACGCCAACACTGTGAGAAAATGCGCATGGCGATCGCGAGGCACCACCTGCGTAGCAACCGGTTCTGGACGTAACCCTAAGCGTTCACATACATAAGCTTCCACCTCTGGGGGCAACTGCGTATACGTGCCAATGGTCCCGCTGAGCTTCCCATAGCTAATGGATTCAACCGCTATGCGTAATCGCTCCTGATTGCGCCGACACTCCTGGAGCCAGCTCAAGAACTTAAGCCCAAAAGTCATTGGCTCAGCATGAACCCCGTGGGTACGCCCGACACAGGGCGTGTAACGAAATTGCTGAGCTCGACTCCGAAGCACTTCCTCGAACTGAGCCAGGTCACGTAGCAAGATTTCCCCCGCCTGTTTCAACTGCACCGCCAGCGCCGTGTCCACCACATCGCTGGAGGTAAGCCCAAAGTGGACATAGCGTCCCTCTGGCCCCAACTGTTCCGCCAGACTACTCAGAAATGCTATCACATCATGCCGGAGCGTTTGTTCTAACTCAGCAATGCGTTCGGGGCGGAGCTGAACCTTCTGCTGAATGGTCTCGGGGACCTCAGCGGGAATCCAGCCCAAGCGAGCCAATGCTTCACACACTAAGAGCTCTATTTGAAGCCAGAGGCGAAGCTTGGCTTCCTCCGCCCACACGGCTGCCATTTCCGGTCGGCTATAGCGAGCAATCATCAAGCCACAGAGGCTGGCAGGTCTCAGCTCTACAAAAATAGCGGGCACCTATGCTGCACCCGATGCTATACGTAGTCATCCTCAGGCATCTGAGTATGAAGGCGATGAGCAATTCTATGAAAAATCGGGCTCAGCATAACTCCAATAGCGGCAATAAAGAAGAGGCCACTAAAAAGGGCATAGAAAGCAGCAAAGAGCTTGGCGGCTGTCGTTGGTAAGGGATGCAGGGGGCCCATCCCACCCAAAATCAGAGCGGCCTCCAGCAGAGCATCCACCCACGGCAGCCCTCCAAGCCAGTGATAGCCCAAGACGCCGAGGACTAAGACACATCCCAAAATCCCCACTACCAGGAGCCAAAAGACAGCAAGGCGTCCCCAAAACCGCTGGGAAGACGCCAGGGGCTCGTGTTGATGCTCAAACCGTAGCAGATGTCGCAACCACTGCATGGGCTCTCAGTAATTGGATTCATCCCGCCAGCTCAGAATTCGCCAAGGCTCGCCCGGATGAGCTCGCTGTAATCGGAGGGTTGCCCGCCCGTAGACACGAACCACATCCACCGGAGAGAACAGGACAGCCAAGGCAAAGCTACGCGACACATCCTGCCGCAGCGAGTCCCCGTATGAGGCCACGATTTCATGCCAGACGAGCTCTATCTGCTGGGCTGCCCGGAAAAGCCCAGCCGTAGCCTGAATGTCTTCATGACGCCCCCACGTTACGTCCACCCCCCGATCGTAATTGCGGTACGTAAACGTGAAGGCGCTATCCAGCAGGCGCCCGTAAAGTACCGTGTCCTTGAGCATGTAGGCATAGCGAAAATTCTGGAAGAGCCCCTCAATCGTACGTTGGTCAGCCAAAACCCCGTGGTCGGGTGCCCCTTCAGACAGCCGTGGAGCAAAGGGATTCAAACAGCCAAGGCAACAGAGACTCCAGAGCCACATCCAGGATCTCATTGACTCCAAAGGGCCTTCAGCACACTCCAACTGACAGCAGCAGTATCGGAAAGCTCTCTATCGCTCCAACGCAGAATTGCCCACATGCCCTCCCGCGTTGGAATCAGCGTCCAGCGCAAACTTCCACGAGCAAGGGTGGGAATCTCCGCTTCCTGATGCGGAACATAGAGCCGGTATTCTGCTCGGAAGACTGCTGAATCCGGCGTCTGCTGCTCAACCATGGGCGCAATTAGGACCAGCTCTGGCAGCAATCCGCTGGGGATGCGACTCATCATTGCTACAAAACTCCGCCACTCGGCTTCTCGACTCCACTGGGCAAAAACCGCTGCGTATCGCGCTAAAGCCTGTCCCGAAGGTTCAAACTGATAGAGCCTCCCCGGCGCAACAGCACTATCCACCAGGCAGCGCAAGAAAAGCACCGCATCGCGCCGGGAAATAGAGAGGCGAAGATTCCCTACGACTGCCAAAGGGGTGATCGGCTGCTGATAGCCTTCGTCACCTCCTGGCTCCGGTGGCTGCGGAGACCGTGGACTCAAGAGCCCACATCCCACAAGCCCCATTATCCCCACAAGCCATGCTCTCATGCTCTCGCTGCTGTCTGGAGAAGCCCAATCCCCCGCAGAGCCCGTTCCAGCATTTCCCGATGACGTGACTGCAACGGCGTCAACGGCAGCCGATACGCTTCCTCCACCATCCCCAGCATTGCCAACGCTGCTTTGACCGGTATTGGGTTTGACTCGACGAAGTTGAGCTGCATCAGGGGGAAAAGAGCATAGTGTAGCCTCCGTGCCCGTTCCCACTCTCCATTCAACGCTGCCCGAATACAATCGCCAAACTGCTGTGGAGCGTAGTTGGAAATCACCGACACAACCCCCACACCACCACAAGCAATGATCGGTAACGCAAGCGCATCGTCCCCCGCCAAGACAGAAAAGTGCTCCGGTGCGGCAGCGATGAGCTCCATCACCTGTTCCAGGTTCCCGGAAGCCTCCTTGGTAGCAATGATGAAGGGAAAGTCTTCGGCCAAGCGTAATTGTGTCTCCGCAGTCATGTTCACCGCCGTCCGACTGGGAACATTGTAGAGCACCAGCGGCAACTCCACCGCCTCCGCAATCGCCTGAAAATGAGCATACAGTCCCTGCTGGGTGGGCTTATTATAGTAAGGGCAAACAACAAGAGCAGCATCAGCCCCGAGTCTCTGCGCCTCGCGAGTTAGCGCAATCGTTGTCCGAGTGTCGTTTGTACCCGTGCCCACAATAACAGGGACCCGTTTGCCAACCCACTCTACCACACGGGCGATAACCTCAACTTTTTCGCCGAAGTCCAGCGTCGCCCCTTCTCCCGTTGAACCAATAGGGACCAGCCCTTCGACACCCGACCGGATTTGGAACTCCACGAGCCGCTGAAAGGAGTCCCAATCAATAGAACCATCACGCTGAAACGGGGTTACCACAGCTGTTAGCGTACCGCGGAGACGCACCATTCCACTTATCTCCAGCGCACTCTGCGAAATACAACGCAAAAATACTTGGACGCAGGGCTCCTACGCACTCACTCTTTTTCCACACGGCTTGACCACAGTGAACTGGCCACCGTCGGGAGTAGAATACCGACATGAAACCACAAGCGATACGGTTGTCGACTCTCAGCACTGTCCTGCCCCGGCGGCCATGCGACAAGAAGCCAAGCCTCCGGCCGTTCAGCACGGTAGCGCTGCCACATCCGAACGGCTTCCGTCCATTCTGTAATTGTATCGAGGATGGTGAAGGCCTCTCGGCTGAAAACATAGGGCCTCCACCCCAAGCCGAACCCCACTATGCTCTGCCGGTCCTGCGGGGGCAAGAAGGCTTCGATCCGAACAGGATGCAACCGAACGCCCAGGGCACGCGCAGCAGCCCACGATAGATCAATGATGCGTCGCCGCACGAAAGGCCCGCGATCAGTAATCTGAACTACTACTGCCGAATCCTTATTCGGCAAGCTGACCCGCACCAATACCCCAAAGGGTAGCCAACGATGGGCTGCCGTTAGCTCATACATGTTGTAGCGTTCCCCCGAGGCTGTCCGCCGCCCGTGAAATCCTGGCCCATACCACGTTGCAAGTCCTTCCTGCACGGCAAATGGGCCCCATTCCTGAACCACAAACCGCTCGGCAGTCGAATCCGGCAAATTCTCCACACTGTCCTCCACTCCACTCTCTCGGGCCTGCACCAGTAGAGTAAGGGAGAGCACAAGGACAAGCACCCCCCAAAACACGAGCCATCCAAGTAATGACCAGCGATAAAGCAGCCGAACAACCATCTCTTTCTCCTTTGTCTTAGGTACCTTTCCCGCACTATTACCAAACGCCAACTATGGCAAACGACATCTTCATAAGCCTCCATCCAATCCGCGAAAAACGCCCAATCCGATGAATCAAACCTGATCGAACAATGACAGCATGTTCACACGCTATCCCCCCTCTCCAGAACCCTTGTTCCAAAACGGCCCTTCCGCCGCTCACACCGCCTCGATAACTTCAGGCTTCACAGTGCGCCTTTCTCCGCGCACACGAAGTACGCGGCAGGAGGCTTCACCTCACCTTCTGCCCCTGCTCAAGACATCGTAAAAGGCTTGCGCCTACCCGTGACTCTATGAATTTTCAGCATCCACACGTAGGCAATTCCGCTTGGTTCGAGTAGCCATGGCTCCGCTGCGGATCGGATAGAGTAGCAGCTTCCAACCACACGGCCACAATGTTACTTAGTCGAGTCAGCACAGCCCAACCTCTCTGACCGTCCCTCGCCGTAACGCCACCCTGTGATCGCAAATAGGGTTGCGCCATAGATCCCCTTGCAATTATTCCCAATCCCGACCAACGCATCCATACCTAATCTCTTTGCCTATTGAGGTATACCCCATCTCGGGAGAGTGTGGGTTTGCCATACAAGCGGAGTGAAAAGCTCTCTCGGTACGGAAATAGATGGTTGCCCCCTCTGTTCTCTGTTGCCCACACCCTCGCCAGACGAGGCTCGAATTCAGCAGGTGCCCGTGGGGAGTCTGACACGGCCGATTCACTTTGGGATGGCACAGTCATTAGAAAAATCAGGAACAGGCCAGCACCATGTGAGCCCCCGGTCAGCTCTGTCAACGTACGATTGCCTTTGCCGGATTGCTTACCACACCTCCATCACAGTGGTAAGCGTAGGCTCAGCACAATTCCGCCAAAATCCCGAATGGGCCGACCACGAATACTCTCCAACCCAGCCCCTCCAAAAGGAATAGTGTAGTATCTCACCCCGATGCTCAGGAAGCTCTGACTCCCGTACCGAATTCGAGCCCCAACCCCGACATGCCCACCTAAACGTAGAAACAGCCGCGCCTTCCGGAAAGCACGGAAAAATTCCTCTGCATACGGAGTGGCAATAATCCAAGTTGGTACAAACCCAACTGACACCGATGGGGCAAAAGTCTCTTCCAACGACTCCGTGAAGAGGAAATGCAGTAAACTCAACGACACCGGTGCCGTAAATAGGCGGTTAACCTTACCTGGCACGTATACTGTCCCAGTATACGGATCGTAGACCTCAAATTCGTCAGAGTTACGAGCTCCGGACACCGTTAGTTCTGCCGACCATGCCCACTCGCCAGCCATGGCCTGCTGATAGAAGACGCCTCCGCCGAAGCCATTTCCGGAAAAGGTAAGCACCAAACCCCAGAAGGTGGGAAGTTGCTCTACCGGCGAGACAAGTGGCCGTGGCGATTCAAAGACTATAAGGCTATCTGGAAACTCTGTTGGTGGTGCTCCAGCAATTTGAGCAGGGAGGGAAACCGTGACGATTGC
>JANWXA010000100.1 GCA_025055465.1 Candidatus Kapaibacterium sp. | reverse complement strand
CAATCCCACAGCCTCCAGTGCGGCCCGTGCCCGCTGTTGCCGCTCCGCCACTCCAACTCCGGCGTAGATGAGCGGCAACTCAACATTCTTCAGCGCTGTTGCTCGCGGTAGAAGGTTGAAGGTTTGGAAGACAAAGCCGATTTCCCGGTTCCGAATGCGTGCCAGCTCGGAATCACTGAGTTGTCCAATGTCTTGTCCGCGGAAGAGATATCTGCCGGAGGTCGGGGTGTCCAGACAGCCCAGGATGTGCATCAGCGTGGATTTCCCCGAGCCTGACGGACCCATGATGGCAACGTATTCATTGGATGCTATCTGAAGCGAAACCCCGCGCAAGGCGTGTACCTCTTCGGCATCCATTCGGTACACCTTTGTCACGTTTTCCAGCACGATGAGCGGAGTCCTCATGGAGCTTACCGAGAGGCCCCAGGTGGGGCCGGTTTCTGTTCTTTCCGTGTCCCAGGGCTGACGAAGACAGGAGTGCCGTCGCGAAGTACACGGGTGATGACGTGAAAGCTGCCGCTGATGACCTCCGTGCCTTCGGTCAGTCCTTTGCGGATCTCAATGTAGTTCCGGTCGCTGATTCCGGTTTCCACCTGCACCATGCGCGCACGCCCGTTCTCGTGGATGAACACCACCGTTGGGGGACGCCTGCGTGCGGTGGGCAGAATTGTGTCGCCTTCTTCTACTCGGACGGTGACGGACTGGAGCGGAACAGCGAGGACGTTATGGCGGGTCTCAGTGCGAATTTCGGCGTTACAGCTCATGCCCGGACGCAGTCGCGGGTCGGTGTCCAGCAACAGGATTTTGACCTCAAAGTTGACCACTTCGTCCTGCGTACCGAGCCGTCCCACTTTGGGTGAATGGGCAATCTCGGTCACGATCCCGCGGAAAGTCTTTTCCGGGATAGCGTCTACAGTGATGTCGGCCGTATCGCCAAGCTTGACCACCGTGACGTCGTTTTCGTTGACATCTACCACGGCAATCATCCGGCTGAGGTCGGCGATGCGCAGGAGCTCGGTCCCTTGCATCTGGGCGGTGCCCACGACTTTTTCACCAGTTTCGACCGAGAGGGCGGTGACGATGCCGCTGATCGGGGCGTAAAGAGCAGTGCGGGCAAGCTGGAGTTGCGCCTGCCGGTGAGCGGCTCGGGCACGCTCGTACTCTGCTGTAGCGGCGTTATATCGACTGAGAGCTTGATCGTGGAGAGCTCGGGATTGTTCCAGCTCTTGCTGAGCGGCGAAGCCGCGCCGGTATAGCTCGGTGATG
The DNA here is from genome assembly GCA_025055465.1 of Candidatus Kapaibacterium sp. GTDB lineage: Bacteria > Bacteroidota > Ignavibacteria > Kapaibacteriales > HRBIN21 > HRBIN21. Next base: position 5,848 of record JANWXA010000100.1, on the reverse strand, counting down.
CGCTGGAATTCGGCGCGGCTCCGTTCCCATTCGGCCTTGGCTGCTTCCATGTTCATTTTGGCCGCTTCAGCGGCCGCCGCAAATTGCTCCAGTTGGGTCTCGGCAATATCGGGCTTGATCCGTAGCAGGAGCTGTCCGCGCCGAACACTGTCACCTTCCCGCACCATTAGGGTAGCAATTTCCCCACTGGCTTCCGAACTCAATTTGACTTCGGTCTCGGGGCGAATGATGCCCGTGGTGCTGACGGCTTGCGTGATTGTGCGGCGGTGCACTTTCTCCACAGTGACACTAACCGTATCTGAGCCGCCGCTGGCGACGATGATAGCTGCGATGAGAATGCTGAACACGAGAACGATGCTGAGGACCACGATCCAGCGACGGCGCTTGGAGGGCATTGCGTTGCAGATGCTTGTTCAACCTACGGTTCCAGCTCTCCCATGGCGAAACGCAGTTGCACTTGCGCAGCGAGGAAGTCAAAGTGAAGTGTGACTGCGGTGACGGCAGCGGTCATCCGTTGGGATTCAGCAGCCAGGTACTCTAACTGTGTTATGGAACCGAGTTCGAGGCGCTTCCGCATGCTTCCGGCGTAGCTATCTGCCGAGCGGAGCGAGCGCTGGGCGGCTTCCATCTGTTGTGCGATGGCTTCCACGGTCAGGAGGGCAGTCTGCAATTCCGCGGCGATGGTCTGACGTAGCTTTTCCAGCTCTACCTGGGCCTGTTGCAGTTGCAGCTCTGCGGCTTGGATGCGCGCGTTGGTGCGGAAGTTATCGAAGAGGGGGGCGCTAAGCTGTAGTCCGATGAAGGCCCGCCCCAACTGGCTAAAGTCGCGCAGGGCAGAGTTCGCCCAGCTCCAGCCGCCGCTGGCCGCCAGTGTTGGGAAATAGCCACTGTGGGCAGCAGTGATGGTGGCACGGGCCGCCTCTACACGGCGTTGAGCAGCGAGGTAATCCTGGCGCTGCTGGAGTGCCCGCTGGAGTGCTTCGGGGAAGCTCCCCCATTGCTGCCGAAATGCCCGAACGGCTTCGGGAGTAATGGAATCCGAGAGGGTTGGGTCTGCAAAGTGAGTGGACTCGGTCGGGGACATCCCGATAAGGCTGCGCAGTCGAGCAACAGCCAGCTCATGATGTTGCCTGGCTTGCAACCATTCGACTTCGCGCTTGGCTATTTCAGCCTCCTGTGCTTGGAGGTCCACAGGTGACAGACGCCCGACCTCCACGAAGGCGCGAAGGCGCTGCAGCTCTTGCTGCCCTAATTCGTGGTGATGTTGCCTCAGCTCGGAAAGGCGCTCGGCTTTCAATACCTCCATGTACTGCCGAATGACCTCAGCAGCGATACGCTGCCGAGCGTACGCCAGAACAGCCTCTGCGGATGCTACAGTAGCCTGCGTGCGCTGAAACTCGCCCTCTCGTCCAAAGCCGTCAAAGAGTATGTAGCTGCCAGTGAGGCTGAGGTTATATGTGTTGGGCTCCACAACTGGCAGGCGGATGACCTGTCCCCCGACGCTGATGCTGCGCCCTCCCTCAACGTTGAGCTGCCGTGTATATCCTGCAGCGAGGTTCAGTGTTGGCAGATATGCCCCGAAAGCGGCAGTCAGATCCGCGCTGGCAGCCGCCAGTTGAGCTCGTGCCAGGATAACGTCCGGGTGTGTGGCCAGTGCTCGACGCAGGCACTCGGTGATGGTCATCTGCTTTCCCGGTGTCTGGGCCCAGAGCACCGGCACAAGCAGGCAATAAGCAGCGTAGGGGAAATGGGACTGCATGGCGTGGTAGCCCTGTTGCACCGTCAGCGTCGCGAGCGCTGGCGCCGCTTCGGAGGAGTCGGCAGTCTCTCTTCCGGTGCCGACGGCGTGCTCCTCTGCAGCGCTCGCCGCTCCTGCAGACGATACCAGACGTTGAGATAGTGGAATCCCTCGTGTTGCTGGGTCCCCATGGTCAAGGAAAGGCGAATCTCCTGCGTTGTGAATGCCCAGATGGGAATTCCCGCCGCAGAGAGCAGGAGGCGTCCGAATGAATTTACCACCCCGCGAACACTGAGGGCCTCGTCTTGGATATACCAGCCAATGCCCGTTGTCGTGTGCCGGACTTCGGTGCAGTGATGTCCCAAAGTATCTTTCGGCGGGAAGGCCCGCAGAAGGGCGGTGCGGGACAGTCGTGGGGCTGGAGTGCCATTTTCCCAGAGCTCCAAGCTGTCCTGCACCAGCCACGACTCATGCACGCGGACACAGCCGTGCAGCGGCTGGAGGAATGGCAACTGTAGGATTCCTCCAGGGCAAACGACAGCGTTCTCTGGAGCATGCCCGGTAAGTCGGGCTCCCAGGGTGTCGACCCGCAGGACAACGGGCCGACGTTGGCATGGCGATAGGGGCCGTAGGCTCTGCAGCGTGTCCATGCGCTCCCGCGCTAAGAACTCCGTCGGCACCATCCGAAGCCAGAAGCTGCCGTCGGCGCCGACGGAGTCGCAGATGAGCACGAGCGTCTCGTACCGCTCCCGCACCAGTGGAGGCTGACCGTAGATGAGGATGCTATCCTGCGCCTCCACGCGGTAGATGAGCGTATCCCCAGGCTGGAAGCGGTAGCGGAGGCATACGGTGTCGGGCAGAATCGGGAGTTGTGCACTGCTGTATGCGACGGCGGCACCCAGCAGCAACCACGGTTGCCAGCTCATCGCTGACGGAGCGTCACGTCCATGATCTGCTCAATGGTCCCCAGCGCCTCTACCTGCCCTCCGAGCGCAAAGGAGCCCTCCATCTGCAGACGTCCCCGCTGGAAGATGGGAACGCCTTGAGAGAGCGGCGCGTAGGTGATGGTAACCCCGCTGCCAGTCATTTCTGTAGAGATCTGGCCAAACTGCGTGCGGGCCGTGAGGTGGCTGTTCAGCGACCGCAGCTCAGAGCGGATTCGGGCACAACGGTAGCCCAGGGTGTCTACCACCGCCTCCAGCGTGTGGGACAGACTCGCCCGATAGATGCTCGTCTGCTGCTCGTCTCGAGTGGTGTCATGCCGCTCCTCCGTCCATGTATGCCCCACGGAGATGGCTCGGTCCGGGAGTGGGAGGAACCACGTAAGCAGCCGACGCTGGCCACCGCGGAACATATCCCTGCCAAGAGGTGCACTAGCAACCGAGCTCCAGAAGCTGCTATCGGCTACGCGCCGTTCTACTGACAGCAGCCGGCCGGAAGGGCTGAAGATGTACGTCGTTGCAATCCCCTGCGGCGAGGAGAAGACCGTGTCGTAGATGAAGCCCACGCCCTCCGCCTTCATGGAGAGGGACAGCGAGTCCACAACCTCACGCAGCACGAGGCTATCTCGCAAGGAGCGGAGCACTGTGTAGCGGATAGGCATTCGCACGGTTGCTGTGACCGTCGTTCCTTCAGGGTTTCCGATGCCCATGAAGCTCTGGGTCATTTCAATCCGGTTCTCCAGCTCGTAGGTCCACTCGGTACCGGGCTGGAGGGCATAGCGGAGCGTTACTGTATTCTGCTGGGGTGCGGCTGGCCGTTGTCCGCACCAGAGGGAGCTCGCCGTAAAGCAGGCGAGGACAAAGCAGGCGCCAGGGCGTTGCATGGTCTCCGGAGAGTGTGTAGGACATTCCAAACGAGCGCAAAATACGCCGGGCAGAGCGTTGGAGCAGTAGGGTCCCGTGGCTCTTAGGCTCCGGAGGCCTCAAGTCTGACGGGCTGCGCCGTGAATCGCGGCATCAGCACTGGGCAGCAGGAGGAGAGCGGTCCCGCTGCGCGGCCCGCTGAGCCAATCCATGATCCAAGATGCCGGCAGCAACCCCTCAGCGCCGACGGAGCTGCATCTCCATGCGCTCCTCGAAGGTTCCGAGGAGCTCTGCCTGGCCAGTGATGACGAAGCTCCCCTCCGTGTCCAGCGATCCCTGGCGGGCCAAAGGGAGGCCAGTGGAGAGTTGGACGTACGTGAGCATGCTGCCGCGCCCAGAGCGCTCTTCCGAATCCTCGCCGAAGGCTGTCCGCTGCTTGGAGGAGAGCTTCAGCGAGTCTATCTCAGAGCGGATGCGGGCACAGCGGTGGCCTAACGTGTCCACGATTGCCTCCAGCGTATGGCGGACATTCGCGCTCCAGAATGCCCATCCGCCCTCTCGCTGGACGGAGTCTCGCCATGCTTGGCTCCATGTGTGACCCACGGGGATGGCCTCCGCAGGGTAGGGGAGGAACCACGAGAGCCAGCGGCGGCGATTGCTCAGGAATCTCTTGCTTCCCTCGACGAAGTCCAGCGAGCGCCAGAGGAGGCTATCGCGGACGTTCAGTGTCGCGGACACGGGACCTCGATGGGGGATGAGAGTGTGGGTGATTTCTATCGCCTGCGGCGAGGCATAGACCGTGTCCCAGGCATATCTGGCCTCTTCGCTCCTGACGGAGATGGCCAGGGAGTCCACGACCTCCCGGAGGGTAAGGGTGTCCCGTGTTGCGGAGAGCACGGTGCAGCGGAGGGGGATGCGGACGACCGTCGCAACCGGAGTTCCCTCTGAATCCGTCCTGCCAGGGTTCTCGACCTTTTCCAACCGATAGCTCAGCTCGTAGGTCCACTCAGCGCCGGGCTGGAGGGCATAGCGGAGCGTTACGGTATTCCGTTGGGATGCAGTCGGGCGCTGTTCGCACCAGAGGAGGCTGGCCGTGGCGCAGGCGAGGACAAAGTGGGCGCAGAAGTACCGCATGGGGTCGGGGAGGGTGCGTGGTACATCGCAGCGGACGCAAGATACACCAGGCAGGGCGTTGGAGGAAAGCAGAACTTGCAGCTCTCAGGTCCCGAAGGCCCTTGAGTCTACTGGGCTGCGCTGGAATCACAGCACCGGTGCTGGGAAGCGGAGAGGTAGTGGTTCCGCTGTGCCTACCGCTGGGCCGGGGTATGTACGGGCAGAGAGGTCGGCTACTGGTGCTGCTCATCGCCGACGGAGCTGTATCCTCGTGCGCTCCTCAAAGGTTTCGAAGACCTCCACCTGTCCACTAACCACGAAGCCACCTTCCACGTCCAGCGACTCTTGCTGGGCCAGAGGGAGGCCGTTGGAGAGTTGGACGTAGGTGAGCGCGACACCACGCCCGGAGAGCTCCATCGAGAAGTCGTCGCCGAAGTCCGTCCGCGCCTTGGAGGAGAGCTTCAGCGAATCTATCTCGGAGCGGATGCGGGCGCAGCGATGGCCTAACGTGTCCACAACCGCCTCCAGCGTATGGCGGACGTTGGCACTCCAGACCGTCTGTTCGTCCTCTCTCTGGATGGAGTCTCGCCACACTTCGCTCCATGTGTGGCCCACAGGGATGGCCTGTGCGGGGTAGGAGAAGAACCACGAGGGCCAGCGACGTCGGTTAATCAGGACGCTCCTTCCCCCTTCCTCGAAGCCCAGCCAGCGCCAGAGGAGGCTGTCCCGAACGTTCGATGTCGCGGATACAGGGCCTCCATGGAGGGTGAGAGTGTGGGTGATTTCTACCCCCCGCGGCGAGGCGATCGTGTCTGTATATCTGGCCCCTTCGACCACCACAGAGGTGACCAGGGAGTCTACGACCTCCCGAAGGACGAAGGTGTCCCGTGTCGCGGAGAGCAAGGTGTAGTGGAGGGGGGCGTGCCAAATCGTCGCGACTGGCCTCCCCTCTGAACCCGTCACAGAGGAGTGCCGGACCTCTTCATAGCGATAGCTCAGCTCGTAGGTCCACTGGGTACCGGGCTGGAGGGCATAGTGGAAGAGCACGGTCGCTTCACGGCTCTGCCGAGACTGACCCCATCCGAGAGAGCCAACAACAGCAAGGCCGAGGACGGCACGGACAGCAGTGTGCGGCATGGAGTCCCCTTAAGGATTGGACACTGCAGCAGACGCCAAAATACAGCAGGGGTTC